>JAWOFG010000153.1:0-64170 GCA_046482365.1 Pelovirga sp.
GATTATCAGGAGCGTTCGTTCGGGTTGAATTACGGTGTCCTGCTCAAAGATCTCAAGCTGCTGGCACGCGCCGTTTTCGTTATCGATGCCAATGACAAGGTTGCCTACGTTGAACTGGTACCTGAGGTGACGGCCGAGCCGGATTATGTTGCCGCACTGAATTCGGTGAAAAACCTGCTGTAGCTTTGTAAAAGTATATTTTTGTTGATAAAATACCCCTGATGAACAATGGTTCTCAGGGGTATTTACTATCGCAGAGGCACTGAAAAATTCATAAAAACCAGATTTTCTCTGTGTCTCCAGCGAGCGGATGGTAAAACGATTTATTCCAACCCATTAAATCAGTAAATGCGCCGGGTTTTGCTGGAAATCCTGGTTTCACCGCGATCACGGTCGACCGGATAACGCAGATTCTCAACCTGGTGCTGGACCTCCATTGGCGGAGGCGCGGTGAACCGTGAGACGATAATCAGCAGGGTGAAGTTGATCAGCATGCCAATCGTGCCAATCCCTTCCGGTGAGATGCCGAATAGCCAATAATCCGCTGAATTTAACTCCGGGTAAAACAGGGTAAAAAAACCGATATAGGCGGTGGTAAACAACACGCCTCCCAGCATACCGCTCACCGCTCCGTAAACATTGACCCGCTTGCTGAAAATACCCATCAAAATCACCGGAAAAAAGGTCGAGGCAGCCAGACCAAAGGCAAAAGCGACGACCTGAGCGACGAAACCTAAGGGGAAAATCCCGAACAGTCCAGCGACAACAACCGCGCCGGCAGCGCCACAGCGGGCCCACAACAGTTCCCCCTTTTCAGAGATACTTGGCATCAGGACCCCTTTAATCAGATCGTGGGAAATGGCTGATGCGATGACCAATAGCAGTCCGGCTGCTGTCGACATGGCTGCGGCGAGGGCTCCGGCAGCGACCAGTGCGACCACCCAGTTAGGCAATTGAGCTATTTCCGGGTTAGCCAGAACAATGATGTCGCGATCGATATACACTTCGTTGCGATTATTGGTTCGTGAATTTTTGACGGTCTGCTGGCCAAAAGCACCTACATGACCGATTTGTTTAGGTTTTCCGACAATGGCATCGCCGGGGCCATATTGAATACGACCATCGCCGTTTTTATCCACCCAGGCAACCAATCCCGTTGTCTCGGCGCTTTTAAACCAGTCCGGGGCCTCTTTATAATGAACATTGTGAATGCTACCGATGAAGATGGTGCGGGCAAAAACTGCCACTGCGGGGGCACTGGCATACAACAGTACGATAAAAATCAGTGCCCACCCCGCTGAAGAGCGGGCGTCGCGGATTCTCGGCACGGTAAAAAAGCGGATAATTACGTGGGGCAGCCCTGCCGTGCCAAGCATCAGGGCAATTACGACGCACAGAACATCAATTTTGGGGCGGATGCCGGAGGTGTATTCGGCAAAGCCGAGATCAGTGTGCAGATCATTCAATACCGTCAGCAGATGGCGTCCCTGGGCGCCGGCATCACCGAGAAACGCAGCACCATCGGCACTGATGCTGCTGCCGATGCCGAAGAAGGGGATGGGGTTGCCGGTCATCATGATGGAAATAAATATGGCGGGAATCATGTACGCAATGATCAGGATGCAATACTGGGCAACCTGGGTGTAGGTAATGCCTTTCATGCCGCCGATGACTGCGTAGAAAAAAACCACGAACATACCGATGACCACACCGGTATTGATCGGTACTTCTAAAAAGTGCGAAAAGACGATGCCCACCCCGCGCATCTGACCGGCGATATAGGTAAAGGAGATGAGGATGGCACAAAGAACGGCAAGGATTTTAGCAAACAGTGAATAGTAGCGATCACCAATAAACTCAGGAACCGTATAGCGCCCATACTTGCGCAAATAGGGGGCGATCAGCATCGCCAGCAGGACATAGCCACCGGTCCAGCCCATCAGGTACATGGAGCCGTCGCGCCCCATAAAGGAGATGAGGCCGGCCATGGAAAGAAAGGAGGCAGCCGACATCCAGTCGGCGCCGGTTGCCATGCCATTCATTATCGGGTGCAGCGATCGATCGGCGGTATAAAAATCACTGGTGGATGTGCTGCGGGCATAAAGGGCGATGACAATGTACAGAAGCAGGGTGACAGAAACCAGAGTCCAGGTCCAGGTCAGTATGCTCATGACGAACGGTCCTTTCGCCCGGTGCCGGGTTTAGTCTTGATACTTTCGGAGAAAGTACAAAATAAGATGGATAAGCAAAAAGCGTTAAATGCAAGGCGCGTAATTGTTGAGCAATGAGGCGTACTTACGTACGTCGAAGCGGGGAGCCGATCACAGCAACGCCGCAGTTGGCGAGTTTTTGCGACGTCATCAGTCTTCATAGACATCGTATTTTTGATCAAGATGATTCATCAGCCGGACGTAAACCAGAATCAGGATGCAGAAGATAATCAGGGACCCTTGATTGGCAAACCAGAAGCCTAAGGGAAAACCGAAGAGATTGAAACGATCGAGCTGTTCAACCAGCAACACACCAAACACGCAGGAAACGGTGAACCAGACAGACAACAGGATAAAGATGTATTTCAGGGTCTCTTTCCAGTAAGAACGCAGTTGCTGCTCTCTGTCCATAGGGCCTCATCGCGTAGGCGGCAACAGGTGGTGGATCTCAACTCAATAAAGGTGAGCTAATGGTAGCTTGACAGGGCATCGTTGTAAAGAATCATTTGCTATTTAAGGAACGAATCCGGCTCTGAGTACAAGCGATCAGGTCGCAGAAGTGATGAGGCAAAGGATGCGGCGCCTGTCCTTGTCAGCTGACCTGTCTGGAAAAATGGCGTTTGGTTGAATCCTGCAACTTCCCGGCAACTCGGAAGGCCTCCTTGAGGAGGTCCTGTTCATTTCTCGACAGTTCATGGGGGTCGAGAAAGTGTGAGGGAAACCTGCCTTGGTCGATCATGGCAATTTCGTTGCGTAAGCGTAAAAATGTAAAGGCTTCGAATGCGGCCTTGATGTGTTCGGCGGTTTCGGAGGTGAAGATTTTCAGTTTGACCAGTTCGTCGATGCGCTCGCTGGTGGTTGTGGCATCGATCTGCTGTTCAAGCAGGAACATGCGTACACAGTCGACGATAAAGATACTGCCGGCTTCTTTGACCGAGAGCGTGCCCTTGCGCTCCTTTTCGCGGCTGGTGGTAAACCGACCAATCAGGCTAAGCGGAACCTTGTGTTTAAAATCAAGCTCCATCATGTGGTAGAGAAAAATCGGGTGCTCTTTGATATGACGATGGACAATGTCACGTAGATCCTGGCACAGGGTGGCTTCACCGGCAATCGGCATGAAGTCGAAAAAAATGGATGAGTAGCGAACCTTCTGCGGTTCCGGCACCCTTATCCAGTCGGCGATGCGTTTTTTCCATTCTTTAAGTCGTCCGCGCCAGATCGGGTTGTTGGACATGACCTTGCCCTTGCAGCGCGGGTAGCCGATGCGCGCCAGGGCCCCGACCAGCTTTTCAGCAAAGGGGGTAAAGAAGGCTTCAACTTCATCTACTCTGCTGTCGGGAAAATCCTCATAAATCAAGCCGTTGTCCTGATCCGGTCCCAGCAGCATCTCTTTGCGACCACCGCTGCCCATGATAAAAAAGCAGAAACGAATATCCGGGGGGGTCAAGCCATGGCGTTTTGCATCATCCAGAACAATATCATAACAACGGCGAATGATACGATGGTGGATATAGGAGATAATCTCCATGGTCTCGACGTGGGAGCGGGATTCACCCATCAGCGCCCGTGCTACCTTGACAATTTCCGAACGCGCGATGATCAGATCCTCGATGGTGCGCGCCTTGTTGATGTTACCAACCAGCAGCATCGATTTCTGACTGCGATATTTCATCAGATCCTGCAGGGTAACAATACCGACAATGGTGTCGCGATCGAGGATCGGGATATGTTTATTTTTATGAGCCATCATGAAGGTGGTCGCTTCGTACATGAAGGTCTCAGGGCTCATAGTATGGGGATTAGGGGTCATGATTTCAGCAGCGGTGGCAGTTTTGCAATTAGCCATCTGCCGGGCAAGCACCTTGGACACCAGATCACGCTCGGTCACGATGCCGGTCAACCGTTGGTTAGCATCGCATACCAGTACCGCCCCGATGCCGCGCACCGTCATCTGCCGGGCAATTTCGGGAATTGTTGTATCCAGGGCGCAGGTTTCTGCCGGAGCTGACATAATCTCGGACAGACGTTTTTTGAAGGGATAGGCTTCAACCTGGGTCAGGGTGTTGCGTGCATGCTCGTTGACCATATCTGAGTACAGGTTGCGCACCCGTGAGTAGATAGTTTTATTGAAAAAATCAGTAATATGGGGATAATTGGCAGCAATCTCGACGAGCAGATCAGCGGAAATCAGATAGCATTCAGTTTCTGTCGCAGGCCTCGCCCCGGCAGTATAGCCGCCATCGGTGAAGATCGGTGTGCCACCGAAAAAAGCGCCCTCCTTGCGCAGGTCGACGGTCATTTCGACCCCGCCCGGTGCCAGCACAACAATTTCTACCAGGCCGGATTTGATCACATAGAGATAACCGGTCGGTTCGTCGTGCTGATTAAAGATATGGATCTGCGCCGGAAATTTCTGCACCCTTGCAGATTCACTGATGCGCTGAAAAACCGCATCGGGTAATTGATCAAAAGGCTGGGTGTCGCGCAAGGATTGAATAAGTCCCATGAATGCCTACTCTACAGTCAATTAAATAAAAGACAGGGCGGCAGGCTTCTTGAGTAAAAGCCTGTCGGTTTCGATATGGGACAATATCACAGATTATAACAAAAGTGGAAGAGGACAGAAAGGTGCAGGCGCAGCAGGATCAGGTGTCCTTTTTTTTGCCGAACTTAAAGGGGTGGGCATAGCGGCTCAGGATAAAATCAGCCATCAGTTTAGACCAGATGGTCACCCCGCCGATGGCGCTCCAGTTTTCGTAGTTGGCAAAGGGGCCGAGTTCAATGCCGGTAGCGATGTACAGAGGGAGGCCGATAACCACCAGAGCTGCAGTCGCGCCGGCCAGCAGGTTAATCAGCCCGGCAATCAGGGCAAACTTGGCCGGATTCTGCGGGGGCAAGCCGCGCTTGAGGGCGACCTCGGAATAGTTTTTGTCGATCAAAATGCGTTTGGCTCGACGCAGCCAGAAGAACGCCAGGGGAAACAGGGCCAGGAACAACAACCAGGTGATAACCGTTGCAGCATCGAAAACTAACTCCATTAATCAACTCCAGATGAAATAGAATGTGTATGTGTATGCTTTAAAGAACAGGTCAAAGGTTTTTACCTGAGCGTTGCTGAATTGGCAACCTTCTTTTAAAAAAAGCCCCACCGGAGGATCCGGTGGGGCATGAATATTACAAATTGATGCTTAAGATCAGCTCAATATCAGTGGGCTCCCGATACGGCTGATGAGCCACGTGGGGTACGAACGCCCTCTACCATCTGCTGAATATGCTCCGGCGGCGGTGGAGTGACCTTGCTGACGATATAGGCGGTCAGGAAGTTCAGACCGGCACCGATGGCGCCGAACGCTTCCGGGGTGATGCCGAAGAAGGAGTTGGCCCCACCGATCAGGCCGAGGTATTCGGTCCCCTTGAAGAAGAAGATCCCCTTGTGGGCAAACACGTAGAACAGGGTGACAAATAGACCAACGGCCATCCCTGAGATTGCACCGTATTTACACATGTTTTTGTTGAAGATCCCCATCATCAAGGCCGGGAAGATTGAGCAGCCGGCAATACCAAAGGCCAGGGCAACCGTACCGGCGGCGAAACCCGGCGGGTTCAGCCCCAGGTAACCTGCCAGCATGATGGCCAGGGCCATGGAGATTTTACCGGCCAGCAGTTCGTTTTTCTCACTCATGTCGGGAATGAAAATCTTCTTGAGCAAGTCGTGGGACACCGCTGAAGAGATGGCCAGCAGCAGACCGGCAGCAGTTGACAGGGCAGCAGCGATACCGCCGGCCGCCACCAGGGCGATAACCCAGTTGGGCAGCAGGGCGATTTCCGGATTGGCGAGCACGATAATATCATTGTTAACCGTCAGCTCGTTCCCCTGCCAGCCGGCTGCAGCTACCTTGGCCTGGAACTCGGGATTTGTGTTGGCTTCGTTGTAATACTGGATTTTTCCGTCACCGTTTTTGTCGGTCCACTTGAGCAGGCCGGTAACTTCCCAACGCTCCATCCATGCTGGTCGATCCTCGTAAACCAGCCCGGCGCCTTCAGCAACGGTCGGCTCGCCGGTCAATACTTCGGGGCTGACGGTAGCGTGCAGGTTGTAACGCGCCATGGCTGCAACTGCAGGAGCGGTGGTGTACAGGATGGCGATGAACACCAGGGCCCAGCCGGCTGAGTAGCGGGCATCAGCAACCGTAGGAACGGTAAAGAAGCGGATGATAACGTGGGGCAGACCGGCAGTACCGATCATCAAAGAGATGGTGTAGACAAACATGTTCAGGCGGCTGCCGGGCAGCGCTGTCGTGTACTCACCGAAACCGAGCTCGGTAACGACCTGATTCAGTTTGGTCAGCAGGGTGATGTCTTCACCAACCAGTGAGGCACCAAGACCCAGCTGTGGGATCGGTACGCCGGTGAGCTGAAAGGAGATGAAGATCGCCGGTATGGTGTAGGCCGAGATCAAGACGCAGTATTGGGCCACCTGGGTGTAGGTGATCCCTTTCATGCCGCCGAACACCGCATAACTGAAAACGATGGCCATCCCGATGTAGATCCCCATATCATTGGAAACACCAAGAAAGCGAGAGAAGGCTACGCCGACGCCGGTCATCTGACCGATGATGTAGGTGATGGAGGCGACCAGCAGACAGATAACTGCCATCCCGGCTGCCGACTTGGAATAGTAGCGATCGGCAAAAAAGGCCGGCACAGTAAAACGGCCGAACTTGCGCAGATAGGGAGCGAGCATGGTTGCCATGAGCACGTAGCCACCGGTCCAGCCCATCAGGAACAGGGCGCCGCCGTAACCCATGTAGGCGATCAGGCCGGCCATGGAGATAAAGGACGCTGCTGACATCCAGTCAGCTGCGGTGGCCATACCGTTGACGACCGGGTGAACGCCGCCACCGGCAACGTAGAAATCACTGGTGCTGCCGGCACGGGCCCAGACAGCGATGCCGATGTAAAGTGCGAAGGACGCACCGACGAACAGATAGGTTAAAAATGTCAGACTCATTAGGGCGCCTCCTCTTATTCTTCGTTAACGTTGAATTTGACGTCAAGATTGCCCTGCATCTTTGCGTAGACAAAGATCAGCGCGATAAAGACGTACATAGAGCCCTGTTGAGCCCACCAGAAACCTAAGGGATATCCACCGATGTGGATGTTGTTAAGCGCCGGAGCCAGAAGGATTCCGAAGCCATAGGAAACAACCGCCCAGACAGCCAGAATTCCGCCGATCAGTTTTAAGGTTGCAATCCAGTATGCTTTACCTTGATCTTCCATTACTTTCCTCCTCTTCATTCATTGTGATAGTGACAGCCTGAAACCGTTAAAGCGTGAGCAAAATGATGATGTTCGCTCAAAAATTTACTCTCGAATTCGCGGCCTCCTTTCTTGGAAAAATACCGTGTTAATGACCAGGTAAAAAAAGAAACTTATAACCCACAAAAGATGTTGATGGATCTTGCTTGCTCATAGCCATCTTCCGGGGTTGTAGAGGTTATAGCCAAGGCGCGCAGAAATCATATCGCCGGCGGCTTTGAGGGCCGGCAGCAGCTCGCTGGTAATGCGCCGCTCATCCATCCGAAAGGTTGGCGCAACAATGGTCAGGCACCCGGCCAGTTTCTGTCCCTGCTGAAACAGGGGAACCGCCAGAGCGCTGCTGCCTTCACCCAGGCCATCATGGTCGACACAGTAGCGTTGTGAGCAGTATTCTGGTCCGCCGGAAGTGGTGTCTTCAGGTTCGGTTGGTGAGCTCTGGGAAAAAGCCAGCATCAGCTTGCCGGGGGCACAGCTGTCAAGAGCAAAACGATGACTGGTTAAAGGAGCGACATTGACCTTCTGATCGTTGTCGGCCATTTCCAGAAACAGAGCATCCTGTCCGCGCCGGACGACCAGGTAAACCGACTCATCACACTGACGTGCGAGATGGGACATGACCGGGCGGGCGTGGCGCAGCAAGGGCATGCGGGCAAGGAGCTTCTGGCTGGTCTCGAAGGCACCCATGCCGAGCTGGTACTCGCCGGCGCGCTCGCCGCGCTCGACATAGCCCATATTTTCGAAGGTCGCCATCAGGCGAAAGAGGCTGGCTTTAGTCATATCGAGCCTGTCGCTAAGTTGTGCCAGACTGCATCGGTCTCCGTCGCTTGCCAGTGCTTCGAGCAGGTGCAAAGCGTTTTCAACGGAGCGGATATTATAAGAGTCTTTATCCCTGCCTGACATAAACACCCTCGGGGAGAAACTGATCGATTATAAAATAATAAGTCAAATATTCTCATTGGCAACTCTTGCCTCACCCAGGGAGGCTGATGGCGGGAACAGTAATACGCTGTTATATTTTTGTCAATACGGTTTTTTATTTTTTTAAAACGAGTTAAATGTTCTTTGCTGGAGGGGTCCCACATATGTCACATAAACAACCGAATAATAATGTGAATTCATTTTTAATCGGGTGCAAACTTTTTAAGTAACAATGTTTACTATTGCTATCTTATTTTGCATTTTTTGGCCTTGGTTTTGACACTTTTATAACCTTGTTTCGTCTCTTGATAGCCGAAAAAGTAATAAAAATGAAATGGTATTTTTTTTCATATAGGTTACAGGGTGCTTGCTAAATAGCGTTCTATCTTTAAGTGACCCCACGCTGTTGACTTAAATCCGGACGGTTTTTCACCTGGTTAAGGCTGGTAGTAAGGCGGCCGGTCTTGACTTGTTTTGCCCATGGGTGGTAAAAACCCTGATTTTCAAGCCACATCCTTTGTGGCTAGTGCCTGCGTATTTCGGACATCAATTTTTTATGTATTTCCCCAGCCTAGACGATTTTTGTTTTCTGGCCCAGCAGGGCAATCTGATTCCCGTTTATCGCGAGATTCTTGCTGATATGGAAACCCCGGTATCGGCCTTTCGCAAGGTTGATGATGGCCGGAATGCTTTTCTGCTCGAATCGATCGAAGGTGGGGAAAAATGGGCCCGCTATTCCTTTCTGGGGAGTGGCCCGGCGCGGGTGTTTCGCTGTCGCGCCGATTATTATGAAATCCTGTTTGACAATCAACTCGAAGAATCCGGTTCACTGGAAGACCCGCTGGACTATCTCCGCAACCTGATGGCGGTTTACCGGCCGGTTGAGGTAGAAGGCCTGCCCCTGTTCTGTGGTGGCGCGGTAGGCTATCTCGGTTACGATATGGTGCGCTTTATCGAGGATCTGCCGGATTCGAACCCGCGCGGTATCGGTGGCTGGGATGCCTGCTTTATGATCACTGACCGGGTGATTATCTTCGATAACATGCGCCAGAAGGTGAAGGTTGTATACAATGTTCACCTGCGAGATGGCGATGACCCACGGCAGGCCTACGCCGCGGCGCAGCAACAGATTGATCAGCTGATCGAACAACTGCGGTGTCCGCTGGTTTATCCCCGGCCGACAGCCGATGCGCCCGAAGCTGCGGAACTGGAGCCCAATTTCACCCGCGCCGACTTCAAGGCGGCGGTTGAGCAGTGCAAGGAGTATATCCGCGCCGGTGACATCTTTCAGGTGGTTCTGTCCCAACGTTTCAGCGGTCCCTTGCAGTCCGATCCTTTTGATATCTACCGGGCCTTGCGGACCATCAACCCTTCTCCCTACATGTACTTTTTGCGGTTTGGCGAGTCGCTGGTGGTCGGCGCTTCACCGGAAGTGCTGGTGCGCAAGGAGGGGGATCAGGTTGAGGTGCGTCCCATCGCCGGTACCCGCCCGCGGGGACAGACGCCGGCAGAGGATCAGGCGTTGGAAAAAGAGCTGCTGGCGGATCCGAAAGAGCTGGCAGAACATATCATGCTGGTCGATCTCGGACGCAATGATGTTGGCCGGGTGGCAATAGCCGGCAGTGTCGAGGTCAGCGAGTTGATGGTGATCGAACGTTATTCCCATGTCATGCATATTGTTTCCAATGTGCGCGGACGATTGCGCCCGGAACTCGACAGCTTTGCCGTATTTCGCGCCGCTTTTCCCGCCGGCACCCTCAGCGGGTCACCCAAAATCCGGGCGATGGAGATAATTGACGAGCTCGAGCCGGTCCGTCGAGAGGTCTATGGAGGTGCGGTCGGTTATTTCTCCTTCAGTGGTAATATGGACCTGGCGATAGCTATCCGCACTCTGCAGATTGAAAAGGGTCAGGTGTATCTGCAGGCCGGTGCCGGAGTGGTCGCCGACAGTGATCCGGAGCTGGAATATCAGGAAACCCTCAATAAGGCGCGCGGGGTCAAGCGTGCGATTGAAATGGCAAATCGAGGTTTGTTGTAACATGTCGGTGAAATGGAACTGATGCCATGCTGTTGATGATTGATAACTATGATTCCTTTACCTACAACCTGGTCCAGTATTTTATGGAGCTGGGGGAAGAGGTTGAGGTGTATCGCAACGACAAAATCAGCCTGGATCGGATCGCTTCCTTAGCTCCGGCCCGTCTGGTGATTTCACCCGGCCCCTGTACCCCGGCCCAGGCCGGTATCTCTATCGCTGCCATTACACGTTTTGCCGGACAGATCCCGATTCTTGGTATCTGCCTTGGTCATCAGGCCATTACCGAAGCCTTTGGCGGCAAGGTGGTACGGGCCAAACGCCTGATGCATGGCAAAATCAGCCCGATTGAGCATGACGGCAGTGGTTTGTTTCGAGGTTTGTCCAATCCGTTTATCGCGACCCGTTATCATTCCCTGCTGGCGCGGCGGGAAAGCTTTCCGTCAACCCTCAAGGTGACGGCGTGGACGGCTGAAGAGGAAATCATGGCCCTGGAGCATGTCAATCTGCCGGTCTGGGGGGTGCAGTTTCATCCTGAATCGATCCTCACGGTTGAAGGGAAGCGTTTACTGGGTAACTTCCTCGAACTCAGCAGCAAGGAGCAAGCCGCATGATCAGACAGGCCATTGGAATGCTGGTCGAAGGACGGGATCTGTCCGAAGACATGATGATCGAGGTGATGACCCTGATCATGGGTGGCGAAGCAACACCCGCCCAGATCGGTGCTTTTATTACCGCGTTGCGGATGAAAGGCGAGACCATCCCCGAAATCGTTGGTGCGGCGCGGGTGATGCGGGCTCATGCGACGCCGATTGAGGTGAAGACGACCCTTGATCTTGACCGTGATGATATCAACCTGGATCGCGAAACCATTCTTGATACCTGCGGTACCGGCGGCAGCGGCACCCGCAGTTTCAATATTTCCACCACCGTCGCTCTGGTGGTTGCTGCCTGTGGGGTCAAGGTGGCCAAACACGGCAATCGCAGTGTATCATCAGCCTGCGGCAGCGCTGACGTACTGGAGCACCTCGGAGTCAACCTGGATGTGCCCCCGGCCCTGGTAGCCCAGTGTATTGACCGGATCGGTGTGGGTTTTCTCTTCGCGCCGGCGCTGCATGGCGCGATGAAACACGCCATCGGTCCACGGCGTGAGATCGGTATCCGCACCATTTTTAATATCCTTGGCCCCCTGACCAATCCGGCCCAAGCCAACCGCCAGGTGTTGGGGGTCTATCGCGCCGATCTGGTAGAAAAGCTGGCCGCGGTGCTGTTCTCCCTTGGTTGTCGTAAGGGCTTTGTGGTCCATGGCAGTGACGGTATGGATGAAATCACCCTGACTGGTGCGACGACGATCGCCGCGATTGACAGTGACGGGGTGACGTTATTCACTATTACGCCGGAACAGTTCGGTTTAACCTCTTGTGTCCTTGCTGACCTGCAGGGGGGTGACGCGGCCCGCAATGCCGAGATTGTCAGCGCCATTTTGGCCGGAACACCTGGTGCACAACGGGATATTGTGTTGCTCAACAGTGCTTACGCATTGCTGGCGGCAGGGTTGGTGGAGACAGTTCCCGCCGGTATCGCCATGGCCGCCCAGGCTATTGATGATGGTCGCGCGGCTGAGGTGCTGGAGGAGTTGGTAAGGATGACAAACGCATGATTCTGGACCGGATACTTTTAACCAAACAAGAAGAAGTAGCCGCCGCCAGGAACCAGCGTCCCCTTGCCGAGCTGGCCGGACGCATCGGCGACCTTGAGGATATCCCGCGCGGTTTTGCCCGGGCGTTGCGCATTATGGCGGCATCGGGAGGGACTCCGGTTATCGCAGAAGTAAAGAAAGGGTCCCCCTCCAAAGGGATCATCCGTGCTGATTTTGATCCGCTGGCCATTGCCGAGGAGTATCAGGATGGCGGTGCGACCTGTCTGTCGGTGCTGACCGATCAACAGTACTTTTATGGCCATCTGCGCTATCTGGGGCTGATTCGTGAACAGGTGTCCTTGCCGCTGTTGTGCAAGGATTTTATTATTGACCCCTATCAGGTGTATCAGGCACGTCTCGCCGGTGCCGACGCGATATTACTGATCGCTGCGGCTCTTGACGACGATCAACTGCTGGAGCTGGCGCAGCAGGCAACGGCTTTGCGCCTTGATACCCTGCTCGAGGTCCATGATGCCGTTGAAATGCAGCGGGCCCTCAAGCTGCCGGTGGATCTGATCGGGATCAATAATCGTGACCTGCGCACCTTTAATACCGACCTGGAGATCACCGAGTCCCTGGCAGCGCTGGTGCCGGAAACACAACTGGCAGTTGCGGAAAGTGGAATCACCTCGCGCGCTGACATTGAACGGCTACAGGCGGCCGGCGCCCGTGCCTTTCTGATTGGGGAAACCTTGATGCGTGAGGCCGATATTGCCGGGAAATTGCGCGAATTGCTGGGAGCTGATTAGACGATGGCTGTTACCCGTGTTAAAATTTGCGGTATCACCAATATTGATGATGCTAAAGGGGTTGTGGCGGCCGGGGCCGATGCCCTGGGTTTTGTTTTTCACCCGGCCAGCCCGCGCTATGTTGCACCGGAAGACGTTGCCGATATTGTCGCTGCTCTGCCCCCTTTTGTCACGACGGTCGGGTTGTTTGTTAATACGCCGGCGGTCAAAATTCATCAGATCATGGTGCAGACCGGTTTACAGCTGATCCAGTTGCACGGTGATGAAACGGCAGCCGAGTGTCATCTTCATCCTCCTTGTTCGGTCATCAAGGCACTGCGGGTGCGGGATGAACAGTCGCTGAACCACCTGGATGACTATCCGGTAGCGGCGCTGTTGCTCGATGCCTGGAGTGACGAACATTACGGTGGATCCGGGCGTCAGTTTGATTGGCAACTGGTGAGTCGTGCTACAATGAACAAACCGCTTATACTGGCCGGTGGTCTTAACCCGGCTAATGTGGCCACGGCGATTCAGTTGGTCAACCCCTATGCGGTCGACGTTTCCAGCGGTGTTGAGCGGGAACCGGGGCACAAAGACCTGACTCTGGTGGCCCAATTTATTGAACAGGTGAGGATGGCATGAGCTACAAATATCCCGACGCAGGTGGGCATTTTGGCCAATATGGTGGTCGATATGTTGCTGAGACCTTGATGCCGGCACTTCTTGAACTGGAAGCCGCCTATGCCGAGGCACGCAACGACCCCGAGTTCCAGAAAGAAATCGATTATTATCTGAAAAATTATGTCGGTCGTCCCAGCCCCCTGTACTTTGCCGAGCGCCTGACTGCCGAGCTGGGTGGAGCCAGAATTTTTCTTAAGCGTGAAGACCTCAACCATACCGGAGCCCATAAGGTTAATAACACCGTTGGCCAGATTCTGCTGGCACGGCGGATGGGCAAGAAAAAAGTCATTGCAGAAACCGGGGCCGGGCAGCACGGGGTGGCTACTGCGACGGTGGCGGCCCTGTTCGGCATGGAGTGCGAAGTTTTCATGGGCACGGAGGATATCCGTCGCCAGTCGCTGAACGTCTTTCGCATGAAGTTGCTTGGTGCCAAGGTGACTGGGGTCACCAGCGGCACGGCGACCTTGAAAGATGCTATGAATGATGCGTTGCGCCACTGGGTGACCCACGTGCGCGATACCTTTTATGTCATTGGAACGGTTGCCGGTCCGCATCCCTATCCGATGATGGTACGTGATTTCCAGGCAGTTATCGGTAACGAGTCCAAAGAGCAGATTTTGGTCGCCGAGGGGCGCTTGCCTGATGTCGCGGTCGCCTGTATCGGCGGCGGCTCCAATGCCATCGGCTTGTTTTATCCCTTTATCGGCGATTCCCGGGTGCAACTGCTGGGGGTTGAGGCGGCGGGGCTCGGCATCGAAACCGGCAAACATGCGGCTTCTCTTGGTGCCGGTTCGCCGGGGGTCCTCCATGGTAACAAAACCAGTCTGCTGCAGGATGCCGACGGTCAGATTCAGCATGCTCACTCCATTTCCGCCGGCCTTGATTATCCTGGTGTCGGTCCGGAACACGCCCATCTCCATGATATTGAGCGTGCCTGTTATGTTGCTGTGACGGATGACGAAGCCCTGGCCGCATTTCGTAAGTTAACCGAGATCGAAGGAATTATTCCCGCTCTTGAAAGTGCCCATGCGATTGCCCAGGTAATCAAAATGGCTCCTGCCATGAGCCCGGATCAGATTGTCCTTGTTTGTCTGTCAGGTCGGGGGGACAAGGATATCAATACGGTCGCGCAAGCGATGAAAGTAGAGTTGTAATGAGATTTACCGAATGTGATTTACCGGCAACAGTATTGCAGGGGATTGCTGATGCCGAGTTCGAACATTTAACCCCGGTTCAGCAGCAATCGATCCCATTGGCCCTGCAGGGCAAAGATGTGGCGGCTCAGGCCCAGACCGGTACCGGAAAGACCGCCGCTTTTCTGATCGCAATTTTTTGCCGGCTACTGGCCAATCCTCGCCCCTCCGGTGACAGTCCGCGCGCTCTGGTGATGGCACCTACCCGTGAACTGGTGGTGCAGATCTGTCAGGACGCCGAGTTGTTAGGACGTCATACCGGGATCAAGATCCAGCCGATCTTTGGCGGAGTTGATTACGAAAAACAGCGCCAGGCCCTGCGCGATGGTGTCGATATCATCGTTGCCACTCCCGGGCGCCTGATTGATTACTTCAAGCAGCGAGTGTTTTCATTTGATCAGGTTGAGGCGCTGGTAATCGATGAAGCTGACCGCATGTTTGACATGGGCTTTATCAAGGATCTGCGCTACCTGTTGCGCAAATTGCCCCCCTTTGAAAAACGCCAGACCATGCTTTTTTCGGCAACCCTGTCGCCCCAGGTGATGGAGTTGGCCTATGAGTTTATGAACATGGCCGAGCGGGTTGAGATTGCTCCCGAACAAGTTTCCGCCGAGGGGGTTGTGCAGGTGCTGTACCATGTCACCCGGCGGGAAAAATTTGCCTTGTTGCTGGGGCTGTTGAAAAAGGAAAAAAATGCCGAGCGGGTGATGATCTTCGTTAACACCAAGATCGAGGCAGAAAAGCTTGATGCCTTGCTGCAGGTGAACGATCTTTCCAGCGCCGTGCTGTCCGGGGATATCCCGCAGAAAAAACGGATGCGGATCCTGGATCAGTTCAAACTTGGCAGTATTACCCACCTGGTTGCCACCGATGTCGCTTCGCGCGGGATTCACGTTGATCAGGTGACCCATGTTATCAATTACGACCTGCCCCAGGATCGTGAAGATTACGTTCACCGGATCGGGCGTACCGCACGCGCGGGAGCAGCCGGTCGGGCGATCAGCTTTGCCGATGAGGAAACCGTCTATGTGCTGCCGGAAATTGAAGATTATCTGGGCTTTAAGATCCCCAGTGAAGTTCCGGTGGATGAGGATTTCTGTTTTACCTACAAGCGTGCGCGCCCGAAGAAAAAGCGGCCGGTGCTGGAAAAGCCTGTTGATCCTCGCAAACGGCGGCGACCACGGCGGGGTAAAAAGCCGGGCACCTCGGGCCCGGGCAGCGGCGGAGCATCAGAGCCGCGCAGCAATAACTAGTCGTTACAAAAAAATGATTGAAACCCCCGCACAGAATCGTCTAAGGTGATCTGTCATTGTCAGAAATGTTAATGGTCTAACCAGCATTGTTCATGAACAAGGATGTTATGTCACGTTTGCAGCACACCTTTAATGAATTGAAAAAACGCGGCGAAGCGGCCCTGATTCCCTTCATTACGGCTGGCGATCCTTCCCCGCAGCGAACCCTTGAGTTGATTCGAACCCTGGCTGCAGCCGGTGCCGATGTCATCGAACTGGGTGTGCCCTTTTCTGATCCGATGGCTGACGGCCCGACGATCCAGGCGTCATCAGAACGAGCCCTGGCAGCTGGTACAAGCCTGACGACGGTCTTGGAGATTGTCGCCCAGGCACGCCGTGAACTGCAGATCCCACTGGTATTAATGGGCTATTACAATCCGGTTTTTCGTTATGGGGTAGAGCGCTTTGCCCGTGATGCCGTGACTGCCGGTGTCGACGGTTTGTTGCTGGTTGACCTGCCGCCGGAAGAAACGATGGAACTCAAACCGGCGACCGCTGCTGCCGGGCTGCCGTTGATTACCCTGCTGGCGCCAACGACCCCGCCGGAACGGACAAAGCGCCTGGCGGCTGTGGCCGAAGGGTATATCTATTACGTGTCGATGACCGGGGTCACCGGAACCCAGGCAGTATCGCCGGCAGCTATTCGCGATGTGGTGGTCGAACTTAAAAGCCTGGCGCCGGTGCCGGTAGCCGTCGGATTCGGGATCAGTACCGTAGCCGATGTTCAGGCAGTGGCTGAATTTGCCGATGCAGTTGTCGTCGGCAGTGCTCTGGTCAGGATTATCGCTGAGCATGGCTCGGATGAGACCTTGCTGGAGAAAGTTGCCGCCTTTACTGAGTCGTTGAAACAGGGCTGCAAAAAATAAATTCAAATAAAGAGGTTGTGATCCCCCCGATTGACGATTGATTTTAAGCTCTTGAATTGCTTGAATTGCTTGAAAAGCATGACATCTACAGGTTCACAAACCACTAAAGAGGTTGAGCATGGTCTGGTTTCGTAAGAAAAAGTCGTTGACGGCTTCAGTTGAGAAAAAAAATGTTCAGGTGCCTGAAGGGGTCTGGACCAAATGCAAAAACTGCCAGGAAATTATCTACTGCAAAGAAATTGAGCGTAACTTCAACGTTTGCCCGAAGTGTGATTACCATTTTCGCATTGGCGCCCGTGAGCGCATTGATTTGATTATCGATGCCGGCACCTTTGTTGAGATGGACGCCAAAATGCGTTCGGTCGACTTTCTTGACTTCAAGGATTCAAAAAAATACAAGGAGCGGATCAAGGCCGCGGTCAAAAAAGCCGGTGACGGTGATGCGGTCATCTGCGGTGAGGGCCGACTCGACGGTCTGCCGGTAGTGGTTGCCGTGTTCGATTTCTCCTTCATGGGGGGGAGTATGGGCTCCGTGGTTGGTGAGAAAATCACCCGGGCGATTGAGAAAGGGTTGGAGGCCCAGGCTCCGGTACTGATTTTCTCTTCGTCGGGGGGCGCACGGATGCAGGAGAGTATTCTGTCGCTGATGCAGATGGCAAAAACCAGTGCGGCCCTGGCGCGCCTTAAAGCCGCGGGCATCCCATTTATTTCAGTGCTGACCGACCCGACTACCGGCGGAGTGACCGCCAGTTTTGCCATGCTCGGCGATTTGAATATCGCCGAACCGCGGGCACTGATCGGTTTTGCCGGCCCCCGGGTTATTGAGCAGACGATCCGCCAGACCCTGCCGGAAGGATTTCAGCGGTCAGAGTACCTGCTCGAGCACGGTATGGTCGACATGATTGTTAAACGTCAGGAAATGAAAAAGTCCCTGTCACAGATTCTGCGTATCTTCACCAGAAGTTGATCGCAGGCGATGCTACCAGATCATCGCGACAGCCTTGAGTACCTGTATTCCCTGCGGTTTTTCGGCATCAAACTGGGTCTCGAAACAATTGCAGAGCTGCTTGATCGCGTTGGCAACCCGCAGCAACATCTACGGATCCTGCACATTGCCGGAACCAACGGTAAGGGCTCAACCGCCGCAGCTCTGGCGGCGGTTTTTCACACTGCCGGCATTCCTGCCGGACTCTATACCTCTCCTCATCTGCATCAATTTACCGAGCGCATCCGGGTTGATACCCGTCAGCTTGAGCTGGATGAGACCGTAGCGCTGATCAGGGAATTGCGCCCTCACGCTGAACAGCTGCAGGCAACCTTCTTTGAAGTCACTACAGCTATGGCGCTGCTCGCTTTTCAACGTCATGGTGTCCGCTGGGCGATTATGGAATGTGGAATGGGAGGACGCCTGGATGCCACCAATGTGGTTGTCCCGGAATTGTGCCTGATCACTCCCGTTGCCCTTGACCATACCTGTCATCTCGGTGAAACCCTGGCACAGGTGTCCGGGGAGAAGGCCGGAATTATCAAACCCGGTGTGCCGGTGATCAGTGCTTGTCAGACCCCGGAAGCGGCGGCGGTATTAGCACAGCGTGCACTGCAGCTGGGCAGCAGGCTGCTGCTCCCCGAGCGCGACTACTGCTGGCAATCGCGAGCGGAAGAGTTTGATGTGCAGGTCGGTTCTTTTAAGCTGGAGGCTGTTCGTCCTGTTCTGCCTGGTGTGCATCAACATCAGAACCTTGCTCTGGCCGCTGCCGCTGCCGGTCATTTGCGTGAAACCGGAGTCGAACTGGAGCCGTCAACTGTTCGCTCAGGGTTGGAACGAGTCTGTTGGCCGGGACGGCTTGAGTGGCTGCCGCAACGGCTGCTGCTTGATGGTGCCCACAATCAGGCCGGAGCGGCGATTCTCGCTGACTATCTTAAACAGCAACATCTGGACAGGGTGCACCTGATCTTTGGCTGTAAAGCCGACAAACAGGTTCTGCCTATGCTCAATCTGCTGCTGCCTTTTTGTCAATCGCTCTATGCGACCCGACCGCCGGTTGATGCTGCTGCGGATACCGACCTGTTATGCGCGCACGCCGCAGACTATGCTGTCGCAGCTCAGGCTTTTACTGAGCCGACCGCGGCTTTAGCGGCGGCCACACAGGCACGAGCTGCTGATGAGCTGATTGTGGTTGCCGGTTCCTTGTTTCTGGTTGCCGCCATCCGTGAAAAGGTGGTGGTCGGGACGGATGTAACACCGATCATGCGTTGATCCGTATCACCTTTTGGATATTTTTTATGTTGATTCGCCATCTGATTCTATTGCTGCTGATCGGTTTTTCTTGTGCCACGGGCGTCGAGGCACGCAGTCGCGTTGTGGTCATGGGAGAACCGGTCTATCTCGAAGCCGATGAGCTGAGTTACGATCATGAGGCCGAGCTTTATCAAGCCAGCGGCGATGTTAGATTGAGCCAGGGCGAACTTGAGGTGCTCAGTGAGCAGATGAGCTGGAGTCGCGCCACCGGGGAGGTCAAAGCCAGGGGTAATGTCCAGTTTCTTTCACCGACGGAAATTCTGACCGGCTCCACCGCCTGTTACAATCTTGATGCCGGGACCGGTCGCGTAGACCAGGGTTATTTTTATCTGCTGGAGGAAAATCTCCATGTTCGCGGCAGCAGCATCGAGCAGTTGGGGGAAGACGATTACCGGATAACGTCGGGTACATTTACTACCTGTGACGGTGCGGTGCCGGATTGGAAGTTTGGTGCCGGTCATATTGATGTGACCCTGGGCGGGTACGCACGTGCCCGCCATATGGTTTTTTATCTCAAGGATATCCCCACGCTGTACTTCCCCTATATGATTTATCCGGCAAAAACCGACCGTGAGTCAGGCTTGCTGATACCCTCTGCGGGCTACTCCAAAAAACGTGGATTCAGTTATGGTGCCGCCTACTATCAGGTGCTTGGTGTTAATCAGGATGCCACTTTTTATCTCGATTACCTGTCGAAAATGGGAATCGGTAAGGGGGTGGAATACCGCTATATCTTTGGTCGTGACAATGCCGGCGAGGCACGTGCCTATCATATTGACGTGCAAGAGGTTGATGATGAACGGATCGATGAAGAGCGTTATGCCCTCGAGTGGATCCATAGCGGAACCCTGCCCGGCCGGATTCGGATGGTGGCTGATGCGCTTTATGTGAATGATGACGAATACTTTAAAGATTTTGGTGAGGTCGCCGGGGACTATAATCGCGATCAGGTGCAGTCAACCTTTTCCTTAAGTCGTAACTGGCGGCGCGCCAATCTGGTTGGTTTGCTGCAGTACACCAAAAACCTCGAAACCGATCAGCGTACGACCTTACAGCTGTTGCCACGGATCAATTTTAATATCGCCCGCAGTCCCATCGGCAACACTCCTCTGGCTTATGAATGGGGTTCTGAATACACTCATTTCTGGCGGCATGAGGGACTGACCGGCCAACGTTTGATGTTGCGGCCGGTTATAAGCGCGAACCCACGGCTGTTCAATCTGCTCAGTGTCAACCCCTCAGTGGCTTATCGGCAACGCTATTACTGGGATCTTGACCAGGAATCTTCCACGGAACAGCAGGGTGTTCTCGAGGTCACCACCCGGGTATCAACGCCGCCATTGCAACGCACCTATGATCTGCCCTTTGGTGCTCCCGGGCGGGTGCGTCATGCCGTTAATCCGGAAATTGTATACGATTATATTCCGGAAGAAGATCAACAGCATCTCCCACGCTTTGATTCCTTTGACCGGATTGCGCCTAAAAATCGGATTGAATATGCCCTGGTGCAGCGCCTGCGCGCACGGATCGATCATGAAAATGGCCGGCGCCAGTACCGTGACTGGGTCTACCTGCGTATGTCGGTGTTGCAGCATCTGAACAAGGATCAGGCGGAAACAGGTTTTGGTGAGGCTCGCGCCCAGTTAACCCTGCTGCCTCTGCCGCAAGTCCGACTGGCGACGGATGTGATCGTTGATGCGCGTACCAGCGAGCTTAAAGAGTTGCTGGCCGAGGGTCAGATCGCCGATCGCTCCGAAAACTATCTGCGCCTGAGTTACAATATTGACCGCCGCACCGACCTTGACTATGGTGAAGTCAATCTTGGCCTGGGTTTTTTGCAGCCGATTTATCTGACTTATCAACAACGCTATGATTTTTTCACCAATGATCGGTTGGAAGAACGGATCGGGATCGAATACCGCGACCAATGCTGGAGTCTGCTGTTGACCCTGCGTGAGCGCATCGATGGTGAACAATCCTTGATGTTGACCTTCAGCATGCTTGGGCTCGGTTCCGTTGGTGGCTTCAGTAGTGGTCTGGGCGGGGGGTCATAGCTGGTTGTTGCTCTTGACCTGGATCGGCTGGTTTGAGAATCTGTGTGGCGGTTGATAACAAAGGGCAATATGAACGGGGAGATACTTGGGATCGGAACGTGAATCGGGGTTGCCCGGCAGGAATAATCTGCTGACACTTGTCCTGCTGGTGCTCATCCTGTTGATGGCTGCCTATGCAGTGTTTGGTAATCGCGGCGTTCTGCGGATCGTACAGGCGCAGCGCCAACAGCAGGAGTTGCAGCAACGACTGGACGAGATGCAGACCCGGCAGCAGGAGTTGCGCCAGGAGATCGAGCGGCTTAATAATGACCGGGACTACTGGGAACAGCTTGCCCGC
Source organism: Pelovirga sp. (assembly GCA_046482365.1). Classification (GTDB taxonomy): domain Bacteria; phylum Desulfobacterota; class Desulfuromonadia; order Desulfuromonadales; family Geopsychrobacteraceae; genus Pelovirga. The sequence continues at coordinate 21,635 of JAWOFG010000153.1, forward strand.
ACCCGCTTGGGGATGGTGCGTGAGGGGGAGCTGATCTACTTTGTTCCGGCTGAAACACTCAAGGAAAGAGGCGGTAAGTGATTAAGAATGATATCCGATCAGCGCTCAAACAGGCACTGGAAAACTGTTATCAGCAGGGGGCCCTGACCTCTGGGGAGTATCCTGCTGAAATTCAGCTTGAGGTGCCGAAAAATCCGGAACATGGCGACTACGCAAGTAATCTTGCGATGATGCTGGCCCGCCACGAGGGTAAGCCGCCCCGTCAGATTGCCGAGGTTCTGGTTACTGCTTTGCGTGCAAATGCCCTGTTTGACGCAGTCGATATTGCCGGACCGGGATTTGTTAATTTCCGCCTTGCCGCGGGGTACTGGGCAACCGTTCTCCATCGCATCTATGCCGAGCAGGCCACCTTCGGCCGGTCACAGGTCGGTGCCGGGGTCAAGGTTCAGGTTGAGTTTGTCAGTGCCAACCCGACCGGGCCACTGCATATCGGTCACGGTCGCGGTGCGGTGGTCGGTGACGCCCTGGCATCCATCCTGACTGCGGCCGGGTTTGAGGTGCAGCGTGAATATTATATCAACGATGCCGGTAATCAGGTGCAGACCCTGGGCCGCTCGATCCTGCTGCGTTTGCGCGAATTGCAGGGTGAGCTTGTTGATTTTCCTCAGGACGGTTATCAAGCCGCTTATGTCACCGAGCTGGCGGCGCGTTTGCGTCAGGATCAGGGGGAACTTGCCGACCTCAGTGAAGAAGAGGCGATCAACCGCTGTACCCGTTTCGGGGTAGAGCAGATATTAGCCTGGATTGACAATGATCTTAAGGCCTTCGGTATCGAGTTTGACAACTGGTACAGCGAGCAGAGTCTTTACACTCGCAACATGGTTGAACAGGAGCTTGGACGTCTGAAGGAAAAAGGACTGACCTATGAGCAAGACCAGGCTTTGTGGCTACGCACCACTGATTTCGGGGATGACAAAGACCGGGTACTGATCAAGTCGGACGGCAGCTATACCTATTTCGCTTCAGATGTCGCTTATCATCTGGAAAAATTTGATCGTGGTTTTGATCGGGTCATTGATGTCTGGGGTGCCGATCATCACGGCTATATACCGCGCATGAAATCGATGCTCAAGGGTTTTGGCCTGCCGCCGGAGGCTCTTGAAGTGCTGCTGATCCAGATGGTCAATCTGTTGCGCGACGGTCAGCCCTTCGTGATGGGGAAACGTTCCGGAAACTTTGTTACCTTGCGTGAGGTTATTGATGAGGTCGGGTGCGATGCCTGCCGGTTTTTCTTTTTAATGCGGCGCTGTGACAGCCAGCTCGATTTCGATCTCGAGTTAGCCAAGCAGAACAGCAGCGATAATCCGGTTTATTATGTGCAATATGCCCACGCGCGGATCTGCAGTATCAATCGCAATGCTGCCGAGGTTGGTATGGCCCCGCCAACCCAGGCGCAGTTCGATTTTTCGCATTTGACCCTTGCTGAAGAAATTGCTCTGATCCGGCAGCTCTCCCGTTTTCCTGAGGCGGTAGAGGGGGCAGCTTTGCACTATGAGCCCCATCGTCTGGTATTCTATCTGCAGGATCTCGCGACCTTACTGCATAGCTATTATAATCGCCACCGGGTGCTGGACGAGAATGGACCGGTCACCAGCGCGCGCTTGTATCTGGTTAACGCGGTACGGATTGTGCTGGCTAATGCCTTAAGCTTGCTTGGGGTGTCGGCTCCGGAAAAAATGTAAAGAAGGGGACTCGTGATAAGGGAGTAAATGATGCAGACTGAAACAAAAACCCGTACCCAAAGGCGCTTGGAAAAGCGCCAGGCCATTGTTATCCTGGCGCTGTTGTTGCTGGCTTCGCTGCTCAGCTTCGTGCTCGGCGTGACCACTGGGCGGCGTGGCGCTGAACGTGACTTTGCGCAACAAGTCAATAACCAGCAGGAAGAGGTAAGAATCGTTCAGGTTCCTGCCGCTCCACCGGTGCCGGTTGCCACTGTGCCCCAGGTTGAAACATCAGGGGGCGAAAAGGGCGCACTCGTTGATACGGTTGTGGAAAATGCCCGGCTGAGTTTTTATGATGACCTGGTTCGTGATTCCTCCCCCTTGGGCAGCGGTATCAATCAGCCCCCGCCAGAGGAAACCCGGCCGTCGGCCACCACGCCGCCGCTGGAGTTGGCAGATCAGCCGATTGTTGCGAGGGGCAGCGGGACGCAAGCGTCAACTCAGGTGACGCCGCAGCAGGAACAGCCATCCACTACTGCTACCCCAACTCCGGCCGATCCGGTCTTGCCCCCGGTTACAGCCCAGGGCAGCCACGTGGTACAGGTCGGCTCTTTTGGCTCAGCTGCGGATGCTGCCTCCTTGCGCCAACGCTTGCTTGACAAGGGCTACCCGGCGTTTCTTGCTGAAGCGGACCTGGGTGAGCGCGGGATCTGGTACCGGGTCCGGATCGGACCTTTCGCAGATTCTGCTGCCGCCGGGGATGCGCGCCAGGTTATCCTTGATAAAGAGCAGATTGAGGGGTTGGTGACCCGCCACACTCGTTGATGTTGCCGGTGTCGAGCTGCTTTTTTTCTCTTGACATTTACTGGTCCGAAGATTATTTTCCAGTGCTCATGTCGCGGGATGGAGCAGTCTGGTAGCTCGTCGGGCTCATAACCCGAAGGTCGGGGGTTCAAATCCCTCTCCCGCAACCAAATCAATAATCTTCGGTTGCTGTTGGAGATGACATAGATTTGGCGGTGTAGCTCAGTTGGTTAGAGCATGCGGCTCATATCCGCAGTGTCCGGAGTTCGAATCTCTGCACCGCCACCACAATAAAAAAAGCCCTTCCCGTCTGGAAGGGCTTTTTTTATTGTACCAGTGCAGCACCGGGTTGGGTATCCTGTGCCAAGGGACGCTTTGCGCCCTCCATGGCCACTTGACTGTCACCGTCCATGGCGACAGATACCCTTGTCACAGAACCCCCAACCCGGCACAAAAAACGCAAGCTGTGTGCTGATATTTTATGAGCGTTCACCTGGAGTTGTTGATGACAGGTAGTTGTCTCGAACAAACAGTACTGAAATCCTTGCCGGAAGCGGTGCGTTCGATTGTCGTCGCTGTGTCAGGAGGCGTTGATTCAGTAGTTCTTCTGCATCTGTTGCAGCGGGTTGCTGCCGGTCGCGGGCTGAACCTCCATGCTGTTCACCTCAATCATTGTATGCGTCCTGAAGCTGATGACGATCTTCGCTTTGTTGAAGCCTTGTGTCGTCAACTTAATGTTCGCTGCCACAGTGAATCATGTGATGTGGCGAAGCTGGCAAAACAAGAAAGCATCAGCCTGGAGATGGCCGGCCGTCTCGCGCGGCGTCGACTCCTGGAGAGGATGGCGGCAGAAACTGATGCCCAGTTGATTGCTTTAGGCCATCACCGTGACGATCAGGTCGAAACCCTGTTGTTACGACTGACCCGTGGCACCGGTATCAGCGGCTTGAGTGGGATGGCAGAGCTCGAACTCCCCTGGTGGCGTCCTCTGCTCTATTGTAGCCGCCAACAATTGCTCGCTTACGCCCGCACTCAGTCCTTGTCCTGGCGCGAAGATGCCAGCAACCTGGATTCACGGTTTGTTCGTAACCGGCTCCGTCATCAGGTTGTGCCGCTGCTGAAGGATATCAACCCGCAGTTTAGCGAGCGGATCCTTGTTCTGAGCCGTCAGGTTGCTGCAGAGGAAGATTTCTGGCGTGATCAGATCGAAACCCATTTCCCGTCAATCCGTGCCGCCGACGATGATGGTTTGCGTTTGCTGCGTCCGCAGTTGATGACCTTCCATCCTGCTCTACGTCTGCGTTTGTTGCGCGCGGCATTGTTCGAGGTTCGTGGTCATTTACACGGAATCGAGGCGGTCCATCTGCATGCCGTTGACGACCTGCTGACCGGTGCCCGCAGTCAGGCACAGCTTGATTTGCCGGCATGCTGGGTGGCGCGTCGTTACCAGCACTTGTGGTTGCGTAGTGCTGCCCCTAAGAAGCCTCCCTGCTATGATGTGGCACTGCAGCTTCCCGGAGAGATCCTTCTGCCTGATGGGCGCAAACTGGTGGCAACCGTGGTGAAGCGAGCCGGGCAGGAAACTCGCCAGCGGGTATATTTCGACCTTGCGGCTCTTGATCTGCCTCTGTCGGTAAGAACCTGGCGCCCTGGTGACTGTTTTATGCCGCTGGGGATGACCGGTCACAAGCGGATAAAGCAGTTGTTTTCTGATCTGAAGATTGAGAAAGAAGAACGCCTGCGAACGCCTCTGGTAGCTGCGGGCGAGACCCTGCTGTGGGTCGCCGGGGTGCAGCGTTCAGGTTTTGGCGTGGTTACCCCCCTCTCGCTTAGGGTGGTGCAACTTGAGTTGGTATGATAAGGCGAAAAAGCAGACATTTAGCCTTGTGGGTACATTCTCTTTATGGTAGGTTTTCCTGCTAGTTTCAGCCATTTTCTCGATGCTGCAGTCGAGCATCCAAGTTGTTTTTAATTACCCGACAGGGGGTCGATACGTGAGCCAATTTCAGAAAAACTTAGCTTTGTGGCTGGTCATTTCGTTGTTGATGATCATGCTCTTCAATATGATGACACAAAAGCAGGAAACCCAGAAACCGATGAACTATACGGAGTTTCTGAGTGCAGTTGAAGACAATCGGGTAGTCAGCGTGCTCTTTCAGGGCGGTCAACTGACCGGAACCCTGGAGGACGGAAGTAAATTTCAGACCCATATTCCGCGTGACGAAGACCTGCTGCCGCAATTAAAAGAGCGCGGCGTTATTATCGAAGCCAAGCCGGTTGATGACCAGGGCTTCTGGTTTACTCTGCTGATCTCGTGGGGGCCGATTCTGCTGCTGATTGCGGTGTGGATCTTTTTCATGCGGCAGATGCAGTCGGGCGGTGGCAAGGCCATGAGCTTTGGCAAAAGTAAAGCCAAACTCCTGACTGATACGGCCGGCAAGGTCACCTTTAAGGATGTCGCCGGGGTTGACGAAGCGAAACAGGAGCTCGAAGAAGTTGTGGAGTTTCTCCGCGACCCGAAAAAGTTTACCAAGCTTGGTGGCAAAATTCCCAAAGGGGTGTTGCTGGTTGGTTCCCCGGGTACCGGTAAAACCCTGCTGGCCCGTTCTGTCGCCGGCGAAGCGGGGGTGCCGTTCTTTACAATTTCCGGTTCTGACTTTGTTGAAATGTTTGTCGGGGTTGGTGCCAGCCGGGTTCGTGATCTGTTTGTTCAAGGGAAAAAGAATGCTCCCTGCATCATTTTTATAGATGAAATTGACGCGGTCGGGCGGCATCGTGGCGCAGGCTTGGGGGGCGGCCACGACGAACGTGAACAGACACTGAATCAGCTGTTGGTCGAAATGGATGGTTTTGAGTCGAATGAAGGGGTTATCCTGGTGGCGGCGACGAACCGTCCCGATGTCCTTGACCCGGCACTGTTGCGCCCCGGTCGCTTCGATCGTCAGGTGGTGGTGCCGCGTCCCGATGTTAAGGGGCGGCAGAAGATTCTGCATGTCCACTCGCGCAAGGTACCCATGTCGGAAGATGTCAACCTTGGGCTGGTGGCTAAAGGCACCCCCGGATTTTCCGGTGCTGATCTGGCCAACCTGATCAATGAGGCAGCACTTTTTGCAGCCCGTGGTGGCAAGTCTGAGGTCAGCATGAGTGACCTCGAGGCTGCTAAAGACAAGGTTATGATGGGTGCGGAGCGACGCTCGATGGTGATTACTGAAGAGGAAAAAAAGGTCACCTCTTACCATGAAGCCGGCCATGCCCTGATCTCGTTGTTGACTCCAGGTTCCGACCCGGTACACAAGGTGTCGATTATCCCCCGCGGACGCGCCATGGGGGTGACCATGTATCTGCCGGCTGAGGAGAAATATAATGAGACCAACAAGGGACTGAATATCCGTATCCGTTCCATGCTGGGCGGACGAATTGCCGAAGAGATTACCTTCGATTCGGTGACCAGCGGCGCCAGTAACGATCTCGAGCGGATCACCATGATCGCCCGCAAGATGGTGTGTGAATGGGGCATGAGCGAAAAGATCGGACCGGTTGTCTTCGGAGAAAAAGACGCGGAAGTCTTCCTTGGTCGCGATATGAGCACGGGCAAGAACTACAGTGAGGCAACAGCACTTGATATCGACAATGAGATTCGTCGCATTATCAAAGAGAACTATGCTGAAGCTACCAAGCTTTTGAAGGAAAACCAGCATCGGCTGGTGGCTCTGGCCGAACTTCTGCTTGAGAAAGAAACCCTGGACACCCATGAAATTCATGCTGTGGTGTTCCCTGATGGTCTCCCCGATTATCTGCAAAAACAGGTAAGCGAGCAGGCTACCGACAGCTTTGTTTTTGAAAAAACCGACGAACAACCACCATCGCCGCAACCTGATGGTCGTGATGCCAAAGATGAAGGGTCGCCGCCACAGGGTGACGTTGACTCCGGGTCAGAACCTCCCCGGCAACCGTCAGGAGAAGAACCAGCGCAAAAATCACCGGAGCAGGATGATACCAAACAAGACAGTGATAACGACACACCGTCAAAAGAGTGAATGAGTCACCTCACGCCACTGTTCTGGTTGGTCGAGACTGTGTCCTTGATCTGACCCAGCCTTGCATGATGGCGATCCTCAATGTGACTCCCGATTCGTTTTCCGATGGCGGCGATTACATTGAGGTTGCGGCGGCAGTTGAACGCGGCCTGGAAATGGTCGAGCAAGGAGCGGCCATCCTCGATGTCGGTGGTGAAAGTACCCGACCCGGGGCGCCGCCTGTATCTGCAGAAGCTGAGCTTGAACGGGTGATTCCGGTTATTGAGGGGTTGCGTCACCATACTTCTATCCCCTTGTCAATTGACACCTATAAAGCCCCGGTTGCTCGTGCCGCCCTTGCTGCCGGCGTAAACTTTGTCAATGACATCAGTGGCCTGAGTTTTGACAGCAGTATGGCGACGGAGGTTGCAGCCGCCGGCGCCGGGCTTTTTCTCATGCATACTCGCGGGACTCCGCAGCAGATGCAGCAGAATACCGACTACCAGGATTTGCTCATTGAGGTTATTCAGTATTTAGAGGGCAGCCTATTTAAGGCTCGCTCAGCGGGGATTCTGGGAGAACGGCTGGCTGTTGATCCCGGCATTGGTTTTGCCAAAAATATCCGGGGTAACCTGTTGCTGTTGAAACATCTTGCGGCTTTACATCAACTGGGGTGTCCGATACTTCTCGGTACATCGCGCAAAAACTTTATCGGCAAGATTCTCCACCAGGATGATCCGCGCCGGCGGGTCTATGGAACTCTGGCGACCATTGCTCTTGCTGTAGCACAAGGGGTTCAGCTGTTTCGAGTCCATGATGTACGGCCGGCACGTGAGGCCGCTCTGGTTGCCTGGGCGATCCGGGAGCAGCAATTCCCGTCGTTACCGTAACTCTTATAGTTTATGTACGTTGTCCTGATCATCGCTGATTCCGCTAGTAGGGGTTTTGAATGTTTGATGTCATCCACAATATCCGATTGTTAGATGTTCTCGACATCTGCATTGTGGCTTTCATCATCTACCGGATCATTCTGTTGATTAAGGGTACCCGCGCCGTCCAGATGCTCCTGGGGCTGGCGGTGGTTCTTACGGTCTATATGGGGTCGCGCATTGGTGAACTGCATACCCTTAACTGGTTCTTAAGCAACTTCCTGTCATCCATTATCCTCGTCATCGTCGTTATTTTCCAGAATGATATCCGCCGCGCATTGATGCACGTTGGCCGCAATCCCTTTTTAGGGGGAGCGACCTACCACGAAGAATCCCAGCTGATAGAAGAACTGGTGAAAGCCTGTGTCGCTCTGGCGAACCGTAAAATTGGAGCGCTGATTGTTGTTGAACGCGAAACCGGGATCAAGGATATCCTCGAAGCGGGAACTGTTCTGGATGCCAAAATTTCTAGTGATCTGATCCGCGCGATTTTTATGCCGACCTCGCCCATCCATGATGGTGCCCTGGTTGTGCAGCAGGGGCGAGTGAGCCTGGCGGGTTGTTTTTTGCCCTTAACCCAAGGGAGCAACCTGTCGACGGAATTGGGTACCCGCCACCGGGCTGCAATCGGCCTGACTGAGCTGGCAGATGCTATCGCTATTGTGGTGTCGGAAGAAACCGGCAAAATTTCGGTCGCGGTCAATGGCGGCATGACCCGCAATCTTGATGCGACCAGTTTGAAAAAAGTTCTTGGACGCCTGCTTGAACCGCGCAAATCAAAATCAAAGAAAAAGGGCTAGGACGATGTTCAAGCTGATCACCCAAAACTGGACACTCAAGCTGATGTCACTGGTCTTTGCCCTGATGCTGTGGTTTTTTATCATGGGTGAGCGTCGTCTTGAGGTCAATTATCGGGTTCCGCTGGAATTACAGAACCTGCCCAGAGAGTTGATGGTTGCCAACGAGGTCCCCAGCATGGTGGATGTGCGCATCAGTGGTCCCCGTACTTTGTTGATGAAGGTCAGTCCCAATGATATCAGTGTTACCGTTGATTTAACCGGCCTGAGTCCGGGTCTGACTTCTTTTCGTCGCCTCGAAGAACGCCTCAACCTGCCCAGTGGCTTACGCGTGACCAGACTATCTCCCTCGTTTGTCGATGTCCGTCTGGAGCGGATTCAGCAGAAAACCGTCCCCATCAGTATTCTTCTTACCGGCGATCCGATGGATGGGTTCGGGGTCGGCACGGTTCGCGCCAAGCCCGATCAGGTTGCTATCGAAGGGGCGGAGAGTGAGGTGAAGAATGTTACCAAGGTCACTACTGATGAGGTTGATTTAAATGGTGTCAACAGCAGTTTCTCAATGATTGTCCCGCTGCAACATCAGGGGCGTTTCAGCTGGTTCAAAGATGAGCGAACGACAGAAATTCAGGTAGAAATTATTCCTGATGATGGTGCCTCCGAAGCTGATCAGGAACCACCAGAATAGCAAGAAATCCGTTAGACAAGGGAGACCGCAAAACGATGGAAAAGAATCTTTTTGGCACCGACGGTGTGCGTGGTGTCGCCAATATTGATCCGATGACCGCCGAAATGGCGATGCAGTTGGGACGTGCCGTGGCCTACGTGTTCAAACAGGATGCCGGGCGCCGTCACCGGATTATTATCGGCAAGGACACCCGGCTTTCCGGCTATATGTTGGAAAATGCCATGGTTGCCGGTATCTGTTCGATGGGGGTTGATGTCCTGGTTGTCGGTCCGTTACCGACGCCGGGTATTGCTTTTATTACCTCCTCCATGCGTGCTGACGCCGGGGTCGTGATCAGTGCATCCCATAATCTTTACCAGGACAACGGCATCAAGTTTTTTTCAGGTAACGGCTTCAAATTGCCGGACGAAATGGAAATCCAGATTGAGGATCTGATTATTAATCACCGCATCGACGCCTTGCGGCCGATTGCCGAGGATGTCGGCAAGGCTTATCGAATTGATGATGCTATCGGCCGCTATGTGGTTTTTCTCAAAAATTCCTTTCCCCGCGAACTGGACCTGCAGGGTATGCGGATTGTTCTTGATTGTGCCCATGGCGCCGGGTATCGGGTTGCCCCGGCGGTATTGACCGAGTTGGGTGCAGAGGTTATTGCGATCGGGGTTGATCCCAATGGACTGAATATCAACGACGGTTGTGGTTCCATGCATCCGGAGATCATGGCAGCTAAAGTTAAGGAGTATCGAGCTGATCTGGGAATCGCTCTGGATGGTGATGCCGACCGGGTGATTTTTGTCGACGAACAGGGTCAGGAGGTTGATGGTGATCACATCCTTGCCCTGTGCGGCACTGAGTTGATGAAAACCGGCAGTTTGAAGAAAAAAACGGTGGTGGCAACGGTGATGAGCAACATGGGACTCGAGATCGCCATGAAGCAGGCCGGTGGCAAGGTGGTGCGCACTGCAGTTGGTGATCGCTATGTTGTTGAAGAGATGATCCGTGGTGGCTATAACCTTGGCGGAGAACAGTCGGGACACATGATCTTCCTCGATCATAATACCACTGGTGATGGGGTTCTTTCGGCACTGCAGGTTCTGGCGATCATGCAGCGCAGTGGCAAACCCCTTTCAGAACTGGCAAAAGTGATGACCTCTCTGCCGCAAGTCCTGGTAAACGTCAAAGTCAGAAAAAAAGCGGTCCTGGCAAAGATCGCACCGATCAAGTCGGCAATGGATGAGATTGAACAGGAAGTCAACGGTAAAGGGCGTTTGCTGGTACGTTATTCCGGTACCGAACCCTTACTCCGGATTATGGTTGAAGGGGAAAATCAGGAGCGGATTAATCAACTCGCTGAGGATCTGGCAGCGGTTGTGCGCGAACATCTCGGAGCCTGATCAGTTTTTTTATTGTCGCAGGAACAAGGAGGCAGGAGTTGCCGAAGTTAAGTGTCAATATTGACCATATTGCGACCATTCGTCAGGCGCGGGGAGTTGATGAGCCGGATCCGGTGGCGGCGGCGGTTCTGGCGGAGTTGGCGGGTGCTCATGGAATTACCGTGCATCTGCGTGAAGACCGTCGCCATATTCAGGATCGTGATGTAGAGGTGCTGCGCAAGACGGTAAGGGTGCAGCTTAATCTGGAGATGGCTGCAACCGAGGAGATGGTGGCTATTGCCCTGAAGACCCAGCCGGAAATTGTCACCCTGGTGCCGGAGGGGCGCCATGAGTTGACGACCGAAGGTGGCCTTGACGTCAACCTGCTGAAAACCGGGCTCAAGCAGAAAATTGCTTTGCTGCAACAGACCGGTATCGTCGTCAGCCTGTTTGTCGAACCGGACCTGGAACAGATCAAAGCCAGTCATCGGGTCGGTGCTGATATGGTCGAGATTCATACCGGCACCTATTGTGAGATGCGCACGGAAAAAGAACGTCAGGAGCAGTTGCGACGTATCGATCTGGCAGGCGCGGCCGCCCGCAAGTTAGGCATGCGCACCAGTGCCGGACATGGTCTTGATTATCGTAACGTGTCTGCCGTTGCTGCTTTGCCCGGTTTTGAAGAATTTAATATCGGTCACAGTATCGTGGCCCGTGCAGCCCTGGTAGGGATGGAGCGGGCAGTCCGAGAGATGCTCGCTTTACTGAAGCGGACCTAGCCATGGCCATTGTTGGTCTCGGCGTTGACCTGGCACGGATTGCGCGCTTTCGCAAATTTGTTGAGAGTCATTCGTCGGTGCTTGAACGCATCTTCTGCCCGGACGAACGGGATTACGCTCTGGCGCGGCATGATCCGGCCCAGGCCCTGGCCGCACGTTTTGCCGCCAAAGAGGCGTTCTTCAAGGCTCTGGGCACCGGCTTGCGTGATGGCCTCTCCTGGCAACAGGTATGTGTCCAGCGCAATGAGCTGGGCTGCCCTTCTCTGGCGCTTAGCGGACGTGCCGCCGAAATGCTCGCGCAGCGCGGCGCAAAAAAAGCCTGGTTGAGTTATTCCCACGATGGCGACTATGCCGTGGCAACGGTTATTCTGGAGGCCTGATGCAGCTCTACAGTGCAGCGGAAATGGTAGCGGCTGACCGCTATGCTATCGACACCCTGGGGATACCTGGTGCCGTGTTGATGGAGAATGCCGGTCGCGCTTGTGCCCAGTTACTCGAAGAACGCTGCGCCGAATGTTTCCCGGGGCCGGTTGTGGTAGTTGCCGGCAAGGGCAACAATGGCGGTGATGGCTACGTCATTGCGCGAATCCTTGCCGATCACGGCTGGCAGGTAACCACCCTGGTGTTGGCGGATCCCGAAAGAATCGGTGGTGATGCGGCTATCATGTTAGAGATTCTACGCCATTGCGCCGGCCGGATTTTTTTTATCAACGATAAGGAAATATTAGCTCAACGTTTTAACGAACTGCAACCACGCCTGATTGTTGATGCCCTGTTTGGCACCGGCCTGGAGTCCGAGGTTCGGGGGGTGCCGGCTGCAGCTATCGCCCTGATGAATGAGGCAACGGCCCGAGTGATTGCCGTTGATCTTCCTTCCGGTGTTGATGCTTCCAACGGTCGGATCTGTGGCTGTGCTGTGCGCGCCGATTTCACCGTCAGCTTTGATCATCCTAAAATCGGCCATATCAGCACCCCCGGGGCCTTGCACGTCGGTGAGCTGGAAGTTGTTGACATCGGCATCCCTGAAACCGGACGACCGCCGGATCTCATACCTCAGGCCTGGATGATTGATGCTGCTGCGGCGCGTTCCCTCGTGCCGGAACGTCCGACTTTTGCCCATAAAGGGACCTTTGGCCATCTGCTGGTGGTCGCAGGATCCCCGGGCAAGACCGGAGCGGCAGCCCTGGCTGGTGAAGCTGCGCTACGCAGTGGTTGTGGTCTGGTGACGGTCGGAGTGCCGGCATCCGTGCATGAGATTCTGGAGGTCAAACTGACAGAAGCCATGACCGTACCCCTCGCTGATCAGGAGGGCTTGCTAACCTTGGCGGCCGCTGACCGGATCCTTGAACTGGCTGCTTCCAGTCAGGCGCTGGCATTTGGTCCGGGGCTAGGTCAGAATGACGGGTTGCGCCGGCTGTTACGACGGATCGTGACGACCCTTGATCTGCCCCTGGTGATTGATGCCGATGGCTTGAACCTGTTAGCCGGCCAGCTTGATTGCCTGCTTGAGCGTCAGGGAAAGCCCCTGATCTTGACCCCTCACCCCGGCGAAATGGCGCGTCTGGCCGGATTAAGTGTCGCAACTATCGAGGCCGACCGTTTTAACGTAGCTCGTAACTTTGCCCGCCGGCATCAGATCATTTTGTTGCTTAAAGGGGTGCGCACGATTGTCGCGGCGCCTGATGGCCGGATACTTATCAATACCAGCGGCAACAATGGACTGTCCAGTGGCGGCAGCGGCGATGTTCTGACCGGCTTGATCGGTGGATTGCTGGCGCAAGGATGCGATCCTTTTAGTGCCGCCGGCCTGGCTGCCTGGTGGCATGGCCGCGCGGCCGAGCAGATTGCGGCACATCGTGGAATGGTCGGGATGACGGCCGGCGAATTAATTTCCCAGCTACCACTGGTGCGGCAGGAACTCGCACAACCCTAACCAAGGAGTACCCTTATGTTAACAGCCCGGGACATCATGACCTCAGCCGTTGAAGCGGTCAGTGTTGACACCAGTTTGAAAGACCTGGCGAAAAAATTTATTGAAACCCGCTACAGCAATATGCCGGTACTCGATGCCAGGGGTAAGCTGGTCGGGGTTATCAGTGAGACGGATCTTATCGAATATCAACGGCCCCTGCATATCCCCACGGTGATGACCTTGTTTGATGGGGTTTTTGCTCTGGGCAGCGAAAAAAAATTCAAGGAAGAAGTTGATCGGGTAACCGCTACCAAGGTTGGTGATCTCTATCAGAAGAACCCTGTGACCTGTACTCCGGATACGCCTATCAATGAATTGGCCGGGTTGATGAGTAAACATAAGATCCATTTGCTGCCGGTGATGGATGGTGAGCAGATGATCGGTGTTGTCGCGCGCCTTGATCTGATTCGGGTGATGGAAGACTGATGCCCTGTTGGTCGTTGGTCTCAACCAGTGAAGAACAAACCCTGAAGATCGGTATGCTGATTGGTCATTGTCTTGATGCCCCTCTGCTGATTCTGTTGCAGGGCAACCTCGGTGCCGGCAAAACCGTTCTGGCGCGGGGGATCGCACGGGGGTTGGGAGTTTCAGACCAGATTCCGATTACTAGTCCGACCTTTACCCTGATGAATCATTATCCGGCCCGGCTCAATCTCTATCATTTTGATCTCTACCGCTTGTCCGGTCCTGAAGATCTGATTGATATTGGTTTTGATGAATATGCCTTCGGTGATGGTATTGCCCTGGTCGAGTGGCCGGAAAAACTGGAAAATCCGGATATCGCCGGAGTCTGGATCCACATCAGCACAACCGCAAATGATCAGCGCCGCTTGATTTTTTCGGCCCAGGACAGGACAGCTCAGGCAGGGCTTGAGCAGATACTGACGCAATTTAGATCAGCAGGGCTTGAGGTGGGCAAGATGGAAGAATAACTTTGACCGGGCAGGGGTTTCTTGTTATGTAGAACGCTTGTAGAAAAATTTATCTACCGACAATCATTGTCGGTTTTTTCCTGATAAGGAGGAAAACAACTGTTATGGCTCTGATCGTTCAGAAGTACGGTGGAACTTCAGTAGGCACCGTCGAGCGTATCCAGAATGTCGCTCGCCGGGTTGCCAAAACCTTCGATGAGGGTAATGAGGTAATAGTTATCGTGTCGGCGATGGCTGGGGAAACCAATCGTTTGGTCGCCCTGGCGAACGAAATATCTGAAATGCCCGATGAACGCGAATACGATGTACTGGTGTCAACCGGTGAACAGGTAACGATCGCGTTGTTATCCATGTGCTTGAAGTCGATGGGTTACAAGGCCAAAAGCTACCTTGGTTCGCAGATTCCGATGTTGACCGACAAAGCTTATTCCCGGGCTCGTATTGAGGAAATTGGTGACAAGAATATCCGCGCAGATTTGAAAGAGGGTACTATTGTCGTTGTCGCAGGTTTTCAGGGCATCGATTGTGATGGCAATATCACGACCCTGGGTCGCGGAGGTTCCGATACCTCAGCCGTTGCTGTTGCTGCGGCTCTGAAAGCCGACGTTTGTGAAATCTACACCGATGTTGATGGTGTTTATACCACTGACCCCCGGATTGTCCCCGAAGCCCGCAAGATCGATAAGATCTCCTATGAAGAGATGCTGGAGATGGCGTCGTTAGGAGCGAAGATCCTGCAGATTCGCAGTGTTGAGTTTGCCAAGAAATATAACGTCGTCGTCCATGTGCGTTCCAGCTTTGATGATTCACAGGGAACACTTGTCATGAAGGAGGATCAAGAAATGGAAGCCGTATTGGTTTCAGGTGTCACGTTTAACAAAGATGAAGCAAAGATCAGTATTTTCGGTGTTCCTGATCAACCCGGGGTTGCTTCCCAGATTTTCAGCCCATTAAGTCAGAACAATATTACCGTGGATATGATCATCCAGAATATTTCCCACCAGGGAGCCACCGATATCACTTTTACTGTTCCCAAGAGCGACTGTAAAAAGGCGCTGCAGATTATCGAAGGGGTGGCAAAGGACATCAATGCCCGTGGTGTCAGCCATGACACCAATATTGCCAAAGTGTCCATTGTAGGCGTCGGAATGCGTTCTCACACGGGGGTCGCAACGACCATGTTTGATACCCTGGCGCGTGAGGGGATCAATATTGAAATGATTTCCACCAGCGAAATTAAGGTATCCTGTGTTATATCCGATAAATATACCGAACTGGCGGTACGTATCCTGCACGAAGCATTCGGTCTTGATCGTCAGGCTGAAGAGGTCTGATAAAGTTTTTGGGGGACGAAAGGGTCATTGTTCATGAGTAACAGAGTCTATCTGTACGATACCACCTTAAGGGATGGAACCCAGGCTGAGGATATCTCGTTCCAGGTTCAGGATAAGGTCCGTGTTGCCAAACACCTGGATGCCTTGGGAATCGATTATATTGAGGGTGGCTGGCCTGGTTCCAATCCCAAGGATATCGGTTTTTTCGAGGCGATCCAGAGGGAGACTCTATCTCATAGCAAGATTGCCGCGTTTGGCTCTACCCGGCGGGCCCGGATTACCCCGGATCAGGACAATAACATCAAGATGCTGATCGAGGCGCGTCCCGATGTGGTGACGATCTTTGGCAAGACCTGGGATTTTCATGTGCGCGAGGCGCTGCGTGTTTCCCTTGAAGAAAACCTCGATATGATCAACGACTCCCTCGCCTACTTAAAAGAGCGGGTGGGCGAGGTCGTTTATGATGCCGAACACTTTTTCGATGGTTACAAGGCCAACCCTGAATATGCGTTGAAAACCCTCCAGGCTGCGGCCCAGGCGGGCGCCGATTGCCTGGTGTTGTGTGATACCAACGGCGGCACCCTGCCTCACGAAATACCGATTATTATGGAGCATGTACGCCGCGAGATCGATGTGCCTCTGGGGATCCATGCCCACAACGATAGTGAATGTGCGGTTGCCAATTCCCTCATGGCGGTTGTGGGTGGAGCGATCCACGTCCAGGGGACAATGAACGGCTTCGGCGAGCGCTGCGGCAATGCTAACCTCTGTTCAATCATCCCTTCGTTGATTCTCAAAATGAACAAGGAATGTCTGCCCCAGGGCAGTTTGGAAAACTTGAGGCGCACGTCACGGGCGATTTACGAACTGGCTAATCTCACACCCCAGAAGCATCAGGCTTTCGTCGGTAACTCGGCTTTTGCTCACAAAGGCGGGGTGCATGTCTCGGCGATTCAACGTCATCCGGAAACCTATGAGCATATCCGGCCCGAACTGGTTGGCAATAAAACCCGGGTGTTGGTATCAGATTTGTCGGGCCGTTCAAATATCCTTGCCAAAGCCCAGGAATGCGGCATCAAGATTGATGATAAAGATCCGGTAACCCTTGAGATCCTTGAGCAAATCAAAGAACTTGAAAATCGGGGTTACCAGTTTGAAGGAGCTGAGGCCTCATTTGAGCTGCTGATGCTGCGTTCGATGGGCACGCTCAAGCAGTATTTCCAGATTACGGCCTTCAGAGTGATCGATACCTTGCGTGAGAGCGATCAGTGCCCGGTATCAGAGGCGACGATCAAGGTTAAGGTCGGTGGGCGCGTAGAACATATGGCTGCTGATGGCAATGGCCCCGTCAATGCCCTTGACCAGGCGATGCGCAAGGCCTTGATCAGTTTTTATCCGCAACTTGCAGAGATCAGGTTGCTTGATTACAAGGTCAGAGTGCTGCCATCAAGCCAGGGAACGGACGCAATGATCCGCGTGCTGGTTGAGACGGGCGATAAAGACAGTCGTTGGGGAACTGTTGGTGTCAGCAGCAATGTCGTTGAGGCATCCTACCAGGCCCTGGCTGATGCCTTCACTTACAAACTATACAAAGATCAGCAATGATTACTAAGACCCCCTCGTTTTGACAGCGAGGGGGTCGCGCCACCCTCCTCGTTGGATTCCTTTGTCCTGCCTTTTTTGTTATAAGCGTCAATAAATGCACGTTTTCGTTCTTCATCCGTCAAATATATGGCGATTATATTTTGCATATTACAATAACTTATGGGGAAATAAAGCTTAAAATCTTTGATGTTTTCATTAGAATAGAAAATTTCCTTTAATTTAAAACAGGGTATATCGTCAATTAGTTGACGATATAAAAATATATATCTGATAAATTAGGCTAATTGAAGAGAATTAAAATACCAATAATATCTAGTAACATACTGATATTATTGGTATAAGTTAAATTGATCGGTCCTTCGAGAAGGCTCTGAAAAGGTTGGCATGACTACTGCTATTAAAAGTTATGTTGATTGACTGACTTTTATTTGTAATCTGGCTACTTAGGTTCACTCATGGGAGGACCGACTGATGAAATGTCCAAAATGTAAGGGAAGAATGTATGCTGAAACCTACTATAACTTTGTAAGATCTTATGATGCCTGGAAATGTACAACCTGTGGTGAGATTGTCGACCAGACAATCCTGGTTAATCGTGAGCGGTTGCACGGGGCAGAATAAAAACTGAATAAAGATATTATTGGACAAATAAAAAAAGCCGGACTCATCAGGGTCCGGCTTTTTTTATTGATATCCATCAAAAAAATCATTTTGTGATGTGGCGGGATTGTTTTACTGCTAAGAATCACTGATGATGGGGTGGAAGCGATCAGTAGTGCCGGACGACTGACCTACCTGAATGTCCGTTAGGGGAGTTCAATGATGAATATTACAAAACACGAGGTCCATTTAAACCTTAACGTGCGGGGGTTGCCCGTTTCGGCAACCCTTAACATCAATGAGCAGAGCAATCGTTTGATAACAGAAGGGAAAAATGTTTATAAGTTAGGATTGGGCCAATCACCTTTTCCAGTTCCACAGTCAATTGTAAAAGAACTCCAGAACAATGCGCATCAGAAAGATTACTTGCCGGTACGTGGACTACCCGCTCTGTGCGAAGCTATTGCCGGCTATTATCGTCGATCACAGAACTTGACGATTTCAAAAGAAGACGTGTTGATCGGGCCCGGGTCAAAAGAGCTCATGTTTATTCTGCAACTGGTCTATTATGGAGATCTGGTTATACCGACACCAAGTTGGGTTTCCTATGCGCCCCAGGCCCATATCATCGGACGACATGTCCACTGGCTGCAAACGGAAGAAGGAAGTAACTGGTTGTTGTCGGCGCAGGAACTGGATAGTTTTTGTTCTACCGATCCCGACAAGCCCCGTATTATTGTTCTCAACTACCCCAATAATCCGACCGGTTGCTCCTACACCGACAAGCAATTGCAGGAGTTGGCGACGGTAGCACGAAAGTATCGGATTATTCTGCTCTCGGATGAGATTTACGGTGAGCTGAATTTTAACGGGAACCATCGTTCGATTGCCCGTTATTATCCCGAAGGGACTATTATCGCCAGCGGTTTAAGTAAGTGGGCCGGTGCCGGTGGGTGGCGTCTTGGGTCTTTTGCCTTTCCGGCGGAGTTGCGGTGGCTAAGTGACGCCATGGCCGTGGTTGCCAGCGAAACCTTTACTGCCACCAGCGCACCGATACAGTACGCAGCAGTGAAAGCCTTTCAAGGCGGGGCAGAGATAGAGCATTACCTCGTTAACTGTCGCAGGATTCTTGCGGCGCTGACCGACTGGATCTGCGCAAAACTTGCCTCTGCAGGCGTTGTTGTCGCCAGACCGGACGGAGCTTTTTATTTATTGCCTGATTTTGAGCCATTACGCGGGAAACTGGATAAAAGGGGAATCAAAAACAGTAGTAGCTTGTGTGAGCGACTGCTGCAGGAAACCGGTGTCGCTATTTTGCCGGGGAGTAGTTTTGGGCGCCCAGCTAATGAGCTGACGGCGCGCATCGCCTGTGTCGATTTTGACGGTGCCAAAGCTCTTGCCGCTGCCGAACAGATTGGTGCCGACAGGGAATTAGGAGATGACTTTTTAGCCGATTATTGTGAAAAAGTCATCGTAGCAACCACAAAAATCTGTGAATGGCTGGAGATAGAAGACTCAAATCAGCTCTTTGGGGTATGAGGCCTGGTTCGAACGTCCCAGGTCAATTTCAACAGGCCGGCAAAAGCGATGATCGCAAAAAAGACACCGCGCCAGATGGTCGGTTCCTTTGCTTCACTGATAAAGATCGGGGTGCCGGAGGATTCGATCCCCATTTCTTCAAGCAGGCTGACGAGTTTTTTCTGATTGGAGTTGGCTACCAGATCAGCAGCCGTCATGCCCGTGAGCTGGCGCTGGCCGGAAAAGATATGATCATTGTCATGAAGAAAAGTGCGCCGCTGGGCATCAGATTCAAGAACAAAATAATAGGTTGTCAGCGCCTTGAGAATGTCAGGGTCTCTGGTCTCGAACCACACCCGGTAGTTAGTACTGTCCGGTGAACTGGTTAAGGGCACCAGGAAGGCTTCAAAGTCCATGTCGCCGGTCATATTGATGCCTTGAAGAAAATTCGGATACCCTCCCGAAACAGCCAGCCATTCTCTCGGAGCTTTTTCCAGTGTCTCGAGTTCCTCTATAGCCATTGCCAGGGGTTGCGGATTGCGCAGATACAGACTGATGTCCTTATAGGCAAGCCAGGCAAGCACCAGGCAGACAGCAATCAGGGTTACGCGAAATCGATTCATGTTATCACCATAAAGAACGGGCCACCCGGTTAATGGCGGCCCGTTCACTGGACAGTGTTTGGGTCTGATCCAATCAGTTATTGGATGGTTCCGTTGCGTGGCCGATATTGACATCTTTTTGTGTTAACAGAGATATCACAACCAGCGCAAGAAATGACAGCGGTATAGAGATCAGCGCCGGACTGTTGAACTGAATCGGTGCATCAGCCGGCAGCTTGCCATAGCGCAACCACATATCCGGTGATATCAGAATGAGGCCGAGGGAGCTGACCAGGCCAACGGTAATTGACGCTGCAACCCCACGAGCAGTTGTTTTGCTCCAGAACAGCAGCATCAGGATAGCCGGCAGGTTGGCCGAAGCGGCAACGGCAAAGGCCCAGCCGACCAGGAAGGAAACGTTCATCCCCTCAAACACAATCCCCAGGTAGATGGCAATGGCGCCGACACAGACCGCCGATATTTTGCCCGCCCGGACTTTTGTCCGATCGTTCATTTTTAACCCGAGAAAGTTATCGAGCAGATCGTGGGCGATGGCGCCCGATGACGCAACGATCAGGCCGGAGACCGTACCAAGGACCGTCGCAAAGGCCAACGATGAAATGATGGCAAAGAGAAACACACCAAAGGATAAGGCCAGCAGTGGTGCCGACATATTGTTGTCGAGCAGGTTGATAACCCCGCTGGTCATCGCACCCATTCCCATAAACAGGGTCAGCAGGTAGAAGAAGCCGATGGCGGCAATGGCAACAATGGTCGATTTACGTGCTGCTGCCTGACTGGGAACCGTATAGTAACGGATCAGAATGTGGGGCAGAGCCGCGGTTCCGCAGAACAGTGCCAGCATCAATGAGATGAAGTTGAACTTTTCCATCGGAGTGGAATTGTCGACTTTAAAGCGTAAGCCCGGGCGCAGAACCTGTGAACCTGGGGTTGGCTTTTGATAGTAAATGGTGGTTATTCCGTCTGCATCAGGGACATAGGCTTGCCCCCAGAGAACAATCGTCGATTCGGTCAGTGCCGAAAGGAAACGGAACGGCCCGATTGGACCGGTAGCGAGCATCTCTTCACCATCGACGATCAGTTCCTTGATGTGACCGACCGGAAAGAATTGGCCCTCTTCTGCAGGTGAACCGTTGTAAAGTCTGGTGCCGTCATTGAGACGAGTTGAATAAAGGGTCTCCTCCAGACGGTATCCATCAGGAGTTTCGTTCACCTGCCAGATCGATTCCTCGCCGTTCTTTTCCAGCTTGACAAATCCTTTTTCACCGAAGATTGAGTCAAGGCCGTCAACAACCCGGTAGCTTGAGTCTTCGAGTACCAGAGCATTATCGGCGTAAAGGGTGGTGAAATCGTGATAGGGTTTGCCATCATTTTCCGGGGTCGTAGACAAACCACGGAAAAGGACCATGGCAACCAGGACGGTCGACACAATCAGTAACATGGCACCCTTGAAAAACTGGACATAGGTCGTTGATGCCATCCCGGCAGTCGCAACAATCAGGGTAACAACAACGCCAACGATGCAGACCCCAACCCAGTGAGGCAGACCCATCAGCGGCTGAACCAGAACACCGGCTCCAACCATCTGCGGAATCAGGTAGAAAATGGAAACCAGCAGGGTGGAAATAGCTGCCATGAGCTGGATCGACTTGGAGTTGAATTTTGAGTCGAGTGCATCGGTAAAGGTATACTTACCCAGGCGCTTCATCGGTTCAGCAACCAGAAACAAGGCTACAATCCAGCCGGCAAGGTAGCCAATCGAGTACATCCAGCCGTCATAACCGGAGGTCGCGATCATGCCACAGATTCCGAGGAAGGACGCCGCTGACAGGTAGTCGCCGGCAAAGGCAATGCCGTTCGTCATCCAGTGGATATTGCCGCCTGCAGCGTAGTAGCCTTCGGCCGAACTGGTACGGCGGGCGAGATAGAAAGAGAGACCGAGAACAAACAGGACAAAGAAGACAAACAGGCCGATAGCCAGTGGTGATTGGGTATATATCATCGTTCAGATCTCCCTTAGCTGTTATAGCGTTTTTCTGCTTGGGTGCAGAAGTGGTTATAAATTACTGCCATAATCAGTGCGAGAGCGAGCAGAAAGAAGCCCCAGAGAACGGCGGCCGTTTGACCAAAGATAATGGTTTCCATCGTTTTAGGTGCGTAGACATTTAATGCAATAAAAATGACGTAAAAGAAGGTGTAGCCAAAAAACATTTTAACGCCCAGGCTGGTTTTGAAGCTGGCAGCGTCATCTTTGCCTAACTTTACGGCAGGTCCGTGTCCCATAGAAAATCTCCTCTCGTTCATTATAAGTTGTGATCGGGCTTGATCACCTATTCAGCGGTTGCTCAAATAAGCAAGTGGCAGGCAGAAACCCTATTTGATTGAATTTTACCGGTCGGCTTTGGGCCAGGTTAAAAAATGCGAAATAGTGGCTTTAAGATCCGGCGTCATAATACGTTGTTATATAAGCGTGTCAACAGAAAAAATGAGTAAAACCAGTGTTTATCTTGTCAAAATAGCGTTCTATTTTTATTGCTTGTGTTCTGATGATCGGCAGGTATTGGAACGGTCGGGACGTTCTTGCAGAGGCTGTCTGGCTAGGCGCTGAGGGGCTGTTTTGTTTAGCTGTAGATGGATAATCAGGGGCATGAGTTCTGCAGGGTTGGGAATGGTTGTGGTGCTCTATGTTAAGCTATAGTAGTTCGGGGGGGAAGCAAACAACCTCATCAATGGTTGGCTGATCGCAGAGCAACATAATCAGGCGATCAACGCCGAGGGCAATTCCTGCAGCATTGGTGAGAGTTTGCAGCTCATCAAGGTATTTTTCCGGCAGTGGGTGTGGCGCTTTGCCGGCTGACTGACGCTGTTTTTCTTCTTTTTCAAAGCGCCGGCGCTGTTCTGTCGCGTCGGTTAGTTCAGTAAAGCCGTTGGCCAGCTCAAGCCCGGCAATATAGAGTTCAACCCGTTCGACGCAACTTGAATCATCGTCTTTTTGGCGCGCAAGTGAACCTTGGAAAGTCGGGTAGTCGGTAAGAAACAGTGGTTTATTTTTGGGAAGAGCAGGTTCTATTTCATTGCTGATCAGTTCCGAAAATTTTTTTTCGTCAGTGATTTGCGACAGCAAAGTAGAACTGTGTTGCGAAAATGCCTGTTGAAGCGTTAGTCGCGGCCACGGCGTCGAGATGTCAATTTCTTGTTCTTGCCAGATGAATGTCTTCCGGCCTACCAGTTGAGTGATGAGATCCTCGCAATCCTGCATCAGTTGCCGATAGTCGCAGTCGCGCCGGTACCATTCTAGCATGGTGTATTCGGGCAGATGGCGTGGACCGCGTTCTTCTGCCCGCCAGCAATGACAGATCTGAAAGATGTTATCGTAGCCGGCAGCCAGCAATCGTTTCATACACAGTTCCGGCGAGGTCTGCAGATACCAGCCGTCACTTGAAATAGCATTAATATGGAGTTCCGGAGCGTTGACCGGAATACGTGCCGGAGTTTCGACCTCGATAAAGCTCCGTTCAATAAAGAACGCCCGAATCTGGTGGAGGATTCGGGCGCGCTGTTCGATCGTGGTACGTTTTCGGGCCAGTTGCCAGTTTTGTTCCACTGCTATTCCTTGATGGCGTCGCAAAAACTCACCAACTGCTGCGTTGCTGCGTTTATTTCGCTGCTTCGACGTACGTAAGTACGCCTCATTGCTCAATAAATGCGCGCCTTGCATTTGGCGTTTTTTGCCTAGCCAGCTAACCGGATACTTTTTGCGAAAGCATCACTCCTTGACGCGGGTAGCATATTCTCCGGTACGGGTATCAATCTGGATCAGGGTGCCTTCTTCGACAAAAGAGGGGACCTGAAGAGTATAGCCGGTCTCCACCGTAGCCGGTTTGTTGTTGCCGGCGGCAGTATCCCCCTTAACCCATGGATCCGTCCGGGTAACGCGCAGGTTGACAAAGTTCGGCAGGCTGATGCCGATACCCCGATCATCGTGCACGAGAATTTCCACGTCCATATTGTCGACGAGAAAATATTTATCATCGGCCAGGGTTTCTACCGACAGGGTGATCTGTTCGTAGGATTTTTTATCCATGAAAACATAGCCGTTATCATCCTGATACAGATACTGCATTTCCCGCTCTTCCAGGTGTGCGGGTTCGAAGGATTCACCACTGCGGTAGGTGCGGTCAAAGAGGCTGCCGGTTATCATGTTGCGCAACTTACATTTGTATAAGGCCTGGCCTTTGCCCGGCTTGGTAAAGTCATACTGGGCAACGACATGCGGCTCACCATCGATCATTATTTTCAACCCTTTTTTCAGGTCGGAACAGCTATACATGGGTGCTCTCCTTCGTGGTTTTTTTGAAGGGCGCATTTAAACACAGTCAAACAGCTGTTGTCATGAAAAAAGTACAGGGTGGCCGGCAGTATCTTAGCGCGTCGATGATGGTGCTTCAGTATCATCCTGCAGGCAACTGCAGCGACCATTCAGCCGCTCATAAAGGGCAATCTGATCGCGTATCGACAGACGTGGCGTGGCCGTTGATTTCAGGCAAAGCCGGCAACGTTCATCGCTGCACCATTGACAATGGCGGCAGTCGGGACAGGGGTGCTTTGTCGAAGGTGTCATGATAACCATTTTACGACCAACGATTAATAAGGGGCAAGAGCACGAACGGCTTCGGGTTGATTTTTGCGCTGACGATAGAGATAGCCGGCTTCGAGCATTTCAGCAGCAAGCAATAATGCAA
Source organism: Pelovirga sp. (assembly GCA_046482365.1). Taxonomy (GTDB): domain Bacteria; phylum Desulfobacterota; class Desulfuromonadia; order Desulfuromonadales; family Geopsychrobacteraceae; genus Pelovirga. The sequence continues at coordinate 46,068 of JAWOFG010000153.1, forward strand.
TCGCAAGGGCGATCCCCGAGATCGGGGGTTGCCAGGTGATCAGGGGCCACCACAGTAACAGCAGAAAACAGCTTTTGATCAGGGTCGAGCGCCCCAGCTGGTGGGTTTGTTCAGCTCCGGAAAACCAGCCGCGCAACAGGTTGCTGGCAGCATACATGAAAGGGAACAGGGCACAGGCGGCGAAGGCCAGGCGCAGGTAGTTGCGCAAATCGGTCTCAATGCCAAGAAAGCGTCCGAGAACCAGTTGATGGAAGGGGCCCGCGGTGAGAAGAATAATCACCCCCATGACAGCCGACAGACTGCAGCTGAAATAGACCAGGGTGCGGTAATCATTTACCGATCTGACCAGGGTCATGTAGGTCTGCTGGAGATTGCGCATGGGGCCGGCCAGCAGAAACAGAAATCCGCGGATGACACCGAAGGCCGCCAGGGCCAGCGCACCATCATGAAGACGGCCGATAATGGCACTGATCAGCAGGGGAATCGTTTGCTGCAGGCAGGACGAGTAGGCCAGGGGAAAGGCATAACGCAGGATATCGGCGGTACTTTTTTCTCCTCCGTGGCGTAACAGGGGCGGGTGCACTTGCCAGGCAATCCACGAGATCACCAGGGTTTCGGTAACAACACAGCTGACCAGGGCAAAGGCGCCGAGTTGGGCGCCATCAAACCAGTAGCGGCCAACCAGCAGAAAAAGAAACAACCCGCCAACCCGGACCCCGGTCGCCAACGAGACCAGGCCGGTGCGCCGCGCCCGGATTAGCATGCCCTGACTGAAACCCCGCATACCGGTGAAAAAGGGGAGCAGGGTCATGATCATCAGGGCTTTTTGCGCCTCAACAGCCACATCGACCGGGGTTCCCAGCAGGGTAATGAGTACCAGATCACCTAAAGGTGTAAAGGCGATCAGCCCAAGCATCAGGGTGACATAGAGTGCTACCAGAATGATAAATATCAGGACGCCCTTTAATGATTCTCGTCCGCGCACCATGGCAATGGTGACGGTGTGATTCTGATAGGATGGCGAAGAAATAAACAGATGGACAATCATGGCGACAGAGATGCCGGCCAGAGCGGTTACATAGTTTTCCATTCGGGCCAGCGCACCGTTGATGATGGTATGGGAGATACTCATGAGCTGTATATTGAGCAGTAGCGGAAAGAAAAACCAGGCGATTTCGCGATAGCTCAGGCGCGGATCGGTCAATGACTTTTCCCGGACAACAGGGTCAGCAGTTCCCTGGCGTCAGCAACCTGGTAGTCGGGAACGTGGTTGCCGCAGTGCCCGAAGCCGTAAGCACAGAAACAGGTAGCGATGCCCGCATCCCGGGCTGCATACAGATCGGTATGATGATCGCCAATCATCATTGCCTGTTGCGGGCGGCCATCAAGCTGGAGTAGTGCCTGTTGCAGTGGATAGGGGTGAGGTTTTTTATGGGGATAAGAATCGCCACCGATGACCGCGCCAAAGAACCGTGCAAGGTCAAGTCCTGCGAGAATCCGGCGGGTATAGAGGATTGGTTTGTTGGTGACCAGCGCCATGTGCTGAGGATCGTATCGCTGCAGCAGCTCTATGATTCCGGGATAACAGTGGGTCTGTTCGAGCAGGTGCCGGCCATAGATCTCAAGGAATCGTTCCAGGTGGCGTATATCGTAAAGATTATCTCCCAGAGCGCGTTTGACCAGCATGGTCGCCCCATCTCCAACCATGCGGGTAACCTGGGTAGCTGTTAAGGGAGTGAGCTCTAGCTCCTGCCGCAACAGATTGATGGCGGTCAACAGGTCGGGGATAGAATTGATCAGGGTGCCGTCGAGATCAAAAATCAGAAATTGTGGTTGCGGATCGGCCAACAAATCAGTCACGTTCTCCAAAAATAGCCGTGCCGATGCGCACCAGGGTTGCCCCCTCTTCGATCGCCACCTCGAAATCACCACTCATGCCCATGGACAACTCTTTCATCTTCACCCCGGGAATCTTCTCGTCCTCGATCATGGTGGCAAGTTCCTGTAGCAGTCGGAAAAACGGGCGTACCTGTTCCGGGTCATCAAAATGAGGGGGAAGGCACATCAGGCCGTGAATCGAAAGATGCGGCAAGGCGGCAATTTTTCTGGCCAGGGTCGGTAGTTCAGCAATGGTACAACCGGCCTTGCTGGTTTCATCGCCAACGTTGACCTGGAGCAGGATCGGCGCAACGGCATCAATCTTTCCCCATTGTCGGTTGATCTCTTTGGCCAGGGAGAGACGGTCGACGGAGTGAATCAGTGCCACCTTACCGCTGAGATATTTCACCTTGTTGCTTTGCAGCGCGCCGACAAAATGCCACTTTACCGGACTGTTAACGCTGGTTTCCTTGTCCCGGAACTCCTGCACATAGCTTTCGCCGAAAAGTTGCTGACCGGCGGCAAAGGCTTCGTCAATCAGTTGTGCCGGTTTGACCTTGGAAACGGCCACCAGGCGTACATCAGCGGGGTTGCGTCCGCTCTTGGCGCAAGCATCAGCGATGCGAGCGTGAATCTGTTCAAGGTTGTCACGGATAGAGGTCATTGCTTGGTCTCCGGAAAATAAGAGAGTATTCTTTGTGTTGCTTACCTTAGATCACCAGGGGGACACCTAGCTCCTTTAACGCCAGGGTCAAACGGCATAGTGGCAGGCCGACAACATTGGTATAGCTGCCTTCAATGCCGCTGACAAAACAGGCAGCGATACCCTGGATGGCGTAAGCACCAGCCTTGTCCCGCGGTTCCCCAGTGGCAATGTAGCGCGCGATTTCTGCTTCTGTCAATTGGCGAAAATGAACTTTGGTAATGACCGCTTCCGTGCGTTGGATTTGCTCCCGGCGGTCGATGACGGCATAGCCGCTGACCACCAGGTGGCTGGTGCCGGAGAGTTGGCGCAGCATCGCCGCTGCGTCTTCAGCGTCTGTTGGTTTGCCGAGAATCCGGTCATTGCAGACTACGACGGTATCGCTACCGATGACCCAGCGAGCACTGATGTCAGGTCGCTCGGCAATGTCGCGGGCTTTGTCCAGGCTCAGGCGGATCACCAGGTCATCAGGTGTCTCGGCGGGTTTGACGGTTTCTGCCACGCTGCTTGGTATGATGCTGAATTCAAGGCCGATCTGTTCCAGCAGTTCCTTGCGGCGCGGGGAAGCGGATGCGAGAATCAGGGTGTCATCCATTGTCATTTGCCGTCGCGGCCGATCGTCGCATCAGGATCTGTTGCCACCAGTCAGGGAGCGCTGCCAGCGCGCGCTCCGCCATCGCCAGGCGGCGCTCCGTGCGCTTTCTGCGCCCCCCTTGCATGGGGGGAAAAAGACCGTAGTTGACATTCATCGGCTGAAAGTTATCGGGGTCGGCGTTCGTCAGATGACCCAGCAGGGCTCCGAAGGCGGTTTCTGCCGGGGGGGTGGGGGCGCGGTTGCCGGTTAGATGACAAGCAGCGAACAGACCGGCGAGAAAACCGCAGGCCGCGGATTCAACATACCCCTCAACTCCGGTGATCTGACCGGCGGCATAGATGTGCGGAGCCTGCTGAAACTGCAGGGTCTGGTTAAGACAGCTCGGGGCATTGATAAAGGTGTTACGATGCATACTGCCGAGCCGCGCAAAGCGCGCCCGTTCAAGGCCGGGAATCATGGAAAAAATACGTTTTTGTTCCGGATAGGTCAGGCGCGTCTGAAAGCCCACCATGTTGTAGAGGGTGGCGTGGTGGTTGTCCTGGCGCAGCTGAACAACCGCATGCGGCGGTCGTCCGGTCCGTGGGTCAGGTAGACCGACCGGCTTCATCGGTCCAAAAGAGAGGGTTTGATGACCGCGTGCGGCCATCTCTTCGATCGGCATGCACCCCTCAAAGTGGGTCAGTTTTTCAAACTCCCGGCCGGCCACCTTGTCGGCGTCAAGTAGCGCCGCAACAAAAGTGTCGTAGTCCTCTTTGCTCAAGGGACAGTTGATGTAATCGTCGCCACCTCGCCCGTAACGGGAGGCACGCCAGGCAACGCTGGTATCAATGGAATCAGCTTCAATAATCGGCGCGATCGCGTCGTAAAAATAGAGATGTTCGTTCCCGGTAAGCTCAGCCAGGGCCACTGACAAGCGTTCTGAGGTCAAGGGGCCGCTGGCCAGGATGGTCGTTCCCTGGCCCGGCAGTTCAGTGACCTCGGCTCTTTTCAGTTCAATCAATGGATGGGCGGCAATTTTATCGGTGATATAACGGGAAAAGGCATCGCGGTCGACGGCCAGAGCTCCTCCTGCGGGTACTGCGGTTGCGTCGGCAGCTTCAATAATCAGAGAGCCGCAGCGGCGCATTTCTTCTTTGAGGCAGCCGACGGCATTATTCATCCCGCTACCGCGCAGGCTGTTGGAACAGACCAGCTCGGCCAGGTCAGCACTTTCGTGGGCTGCAGAAAAATGCAGCGGTTTCATTTCCAGCAGCTGAACATGAATGCCGTGCGCCACCGCCTGCCAGGCCGCCTCACAACCGGCTAAGCCAGCACCGATGATTGTCATCTTCATCATTTATCCAGAGAGCCGTTATTCTTCCGTTTTATCTGTGCTGACCGACTTCTTAACCGGTGCTTTTGTCGCTGTCTTTTTTTTGGCCGGCGCTTTTTTTGCCGTTTTCTTTTTCGTTGTGGCCTTTGGTGCTGCCGCCTTCTTCTCGGGTGGAGTAATCACCTTCTCCCACCCACATTCAGGTTGTGGGCAGCGTTGGACGGTCCCAAAGCGTTTAGTGGTTTTGATCTCGGTAAGGGGCCAGGCACATTTCGGGCAGGGCTCGCTGGTGGGGGGGTTCCACAGGGCGTATTTGCATTTGGGGTAGCGATTGCAGGAATAAAATATTTTTCCGTAGCGGCTTTTTTTCTCCATCATTTCGCCATCGCTGCACGACGGGCAGGCGATTCCTAATGATTTGGGTTTTTCCAGGGGCTGAATGTTCTTGCATTCGGGGTAAGCACTACAGGCAAGAAACTTGCCAAAGCGACCCGATTTGATCAGCATCTGACTGCCGCACTTATCACATTTTTCCTCGGAAAAAGTCGGTTCTTCCGCATCTTCCGTTTGCCCGCCAAGGGGTTCGGTATGGCGACAGTCGGGAAAGCCCGAACAGGCCAGAAAGCGACCTGCACGTCCCAATTTGATGACCAGCTCCTTGCCACATTCAGGACAGATCTTGTCAGTCTTTTCGGTGGTCACATCGGCTTTGCTGACCTCTTTTTCCTTGATTTTAAGCAGCTCAATGAAGGGTTTCCAGAACTGACGAATAGCCGGAATCCAGGTTTTTTCACCACGCGAAATGGCGTCCAGTTCTTCTTCCAGGGCAGCGGTAAATTCATAGTCGACATACTGGCTGAAGTGCTCGGTCAGCAGTCGGGTTACCACCCGCCCGGTGTCTTCAGGAAAAAATGTGCGCTTTTCCAGACGCACGTATTTGCGGGTGACCAGGGTGTTCATGATACTGGCGTAAGTCGAGGGGCGACCGATGCCGTATTCTTCGAGACTTTTGACCAGGCTGGCTTCGGTAAAGCGCGGTGGTGGCTGGGTGAAATGCTGCTGGGGGAGCAGTTGCTCCTTGTGTAGTTGCTCTCCCACGCTCAATGGCGGCAGTAAGCCTTCCTGCTGGTCCTCCTCCTGCTGATCGGTGCCCTCAATATAGAGGGTCATGAAGCCGGGGAAGCGGATTACCTGGCCGGTGGCGCGAAAGCTGTAGTCAGGGCCTGCACTGATATCAACGGTGGTAGCGTCGAAAATCGCCTGCGCCATCTGTGATGCCAGGGTACGCTTCCAGATCAGATCATAAAGACGGAACTGATCAGAATTAAGGAAGGGTTTAAGGCTTGCCGGTGTCCGCATCAGTCCGGTTGGCCGGATCGCTTCGTGAGCTTCCTGGGCGTTTTTACTTTTATTGCGAAAAAAACGAGGCTTTGCCAACGCGTATTCGGCGCCGTACTGTTGCTGGATTAACAAGCGTGCCTCGCTGGTGGCGGTCTCTGACAGGGCGACTGAGTCGGTCCGCATGTAAGTGATCAGACCGTGGGTGCCGTCAGCGACGGAGATCCCCTCGTAAAGTTTCTGCGCAACACTCATGGTTTTGCGTGCAGAGAAACCGAGTTTGCGACTGGCTTCCTGCTGCAGGGTACTGGTGGTGAAAGGGGGCGCAGGGTTGCGTTTGCGCTCTTTCTGTTCCAGCTTGTCAACCACAAAACGGGCCTGCTCCAGGTCGCTGAGAATCGCCTCGGTCTGCTGTTTGTCAGCGAGGGCGAACTTGTCGAGCTTTTTGCCATTGTGGGCATGAAGTTTGGCACTGAAGGTGGTTTTTTGAGCATTGGCAAGGATCGCCTCAATACTCCAGTATTCACGTGCCTCAAAGGCTTCAATGTCATCTTCACGCTCACAGATCAAGCGCAGGGCTACGGATTGAACGCGGCCGGCAGAGAGTCCGTAGCGGATTTTTTTCCAGAGAAAGGGGGACAGGTTGAAGCCAACCAGATAATCGAGAATGGAGCGGGCCTGCTGGGCATCGACCATGGTGCGGGAAATCGTGCGCGGTGCGGCCATCGCTTCAGTGATAGCGGATTGGGTGATTTCATTAAAGGTGACCCGCTTGATTACCGGGTTCTTGGCGTTTTCATCGAGGCCCAGGGCTTCCAGCAGATGCCAGGCGATGGCCTCTCCTTCACGGTCAAGGTCCGTCGCGAGAATCAGTTCGGAACTTTTGGCCACTTCTTTTTTCAGGGCAGCGATGTGTTTAGTGCTCTCGGGGAGGATCTGATAGTTGGGTTTGAAATCGTTCTCAGTGTCCACTGATCCCTGTTTGCTCGGCAGGGCGCGGACGTGTCCATAAGAGGCGAGAACCTTATACCCCTTGCCAAGAAATTTTTCGATGGTTTTAGCTTTAGCCGGTGATTCGACAATGACCAGTGATTGAGCCATTTACATCCTCTATATAGTGTCGCCAGCAGTAAGCAGTAGCGACAGTGACGAAAAGGAAAAAGGGTTGCAGCCGTGGCACAACCCTTGGAAACCTGGCGAACAATGTACTCCCGGCCGCTCTGAATAAGGACCCCGGTTCCGCATGAGCGGCTGGTGTTGGTGCGCTGACAGGAGCGTCTTCCGATCTTAAGACATCGAGGTTGATCAGATGGCTGTTCACGAGAACGCGCTCGTTCAATAGACCTCCAGATGGTTCGTCCGGGTCATGCCTGAAATCGCTAAAGGGCTGACAGGGAACCACGGATATAGTGACCTCCGGGCAGTTGTTTTGCCCCTCCCCGGAGCTCCAAGTCGAGTAAAATAGCGGAAAGGCTCATGGGAGTCAAGGCGCATTTCCGCGCAATTTCGTCGTGATGCAAGGGGTTTTCGCCGAGCAACTGATAGACCGCCTGACTCGTCGGATCCAGATTGACTGGAGGTTGAGGGTCCGAGGGTGGCGACATTGGCGTACGCTTCGGTTTGTGCATTCTCAGCTGTTCCGGCCAGAGTGCCTGAAGAATATCGTTACTGTCGGTAACCAGTTGGGCACCGTCTTTCAGCAACTGATGGGGACCCTGGCTGTTGGGGTGATGGACGGCACCGGGGGTGGCAAAGAGTTCACGCCCCTGTTCCAGAGCAAAGTCCGCAGTGATCAACGAACCACTGCCGGCGGCTGCTTCAACAATCAGCACCCCATGCGCCAGGCCGCTGATAATCCGGTTGCGACCGGGAAAATGTCGGGCAACCGGACCGGTGCCGGGGGGATGTTCACTGATAACCGCACCCCGTTCGATGATCTGATGATAGAGGCGGGTATTTTCGCGCGGATAGACTTGGTCAACCCCACAGCCAAGAACCGCAATGGTGTGGCCCTGGACCTCCACCGCACCAAGGTGGGCGGCACTATCGACGCCCCGTGCCATGCCGCTGACAATACAGATACCTTGCGCGGCCAGTTTGCCGGCGAGTTCTCGTGCCAATTCAAGGCCAGCGGATGTCGCTTTACGTGAGCCGACAATGGCAAAACATTCCCTGTCGGGCAGGTTGCCACGAGTATAGAGTACTGCCGGAGGATCGTAGATGGTTTTCAGCAGGGCCGGGTAGTCATCATCCCAATAGCTGATGATGCGGATCCCTTGAGCGGCAATTTTATTCTGCATCGCGCGCAAGGCCGGTGCTGTGGAGCTGGGCAGGGTGGCGTGCAGATCGGTCCGGATTCCTGCTTGCTGCCAGGCGCGGCTGGTAGCCTTTACTGCAACGCTGAAACAGCCAAAGTGGCGATAAAGCTTGAACAGGGCGGCCCGGCCAATCCCCGGATTCATGTGCAGTCGTAATAAATCCAGCTGCGTTTGTCTCATCTGTCCCCCCTGGCGTTGATGAGATGGTTGATCAGTGGTGTTGGTTTTATGAAAAAAAGAGGATTGAACTTTTTCAATCCTCTTTAATGGTTACTTGTCTGGTCGGAACCGGTTAGTCGGTCACAACCGTGATGCTGTTGCCGATAGCGGCCGTGTCCACACTCTTGATGATCAATGCTGTTGCTGTGGTATCGCGGGTCTCGGTGACGATGGCGGCGCCGACAACCTCTTCGGGCAGGTCAAGATGTTCGGCCCCCTTGAGAGCTTCACCGGTGATCTGGCGTGGGCGCGAGATGTACAGCAGATTGCCGACTGCCAGTTCATTGTTGCGCCCGAGATCGACAAAGATGATATCGCCGGTTGAGATAGTTCCCTTTTCTTCCTGAGTAGCCACAATGACACCGGTGTCTTGGGTTGTGCCGCGCTGCAGAGCGATGTCGCGCCGCGGTGGATCATAGTAGAACAGCTCTGCTCCACGAGTAATTTCGCGAAACGCCCGGTCAATCTGGCCGACAACGGTCTTGCCCCTGACTTCGGAAACCTTCACGGAACCAAGGTTGTACATCATGGTACCAATCCGTTGTTTCCGGTTGGTGGGGTGCACCACGGCATCACCGCGCTGGTAGAGGCCGAACGAATCACCGGTGCGGGCGACCGTGCCGGCATCCATGGCAACAAAAACCATGTCGCTTTCGGTCAGCAGAACGCGATTGTCGGTTGCGTCAACCAGTCGGCCCTGGGACTGCTCGTCGACCAGGATAAAGCCATTGCCGCGGGTGGCAACGGTAATTGAAAAGATTTCATCGACCGGTTCGGGAATCGGTGCTTCTGTGGTGGGTACTGCATCCTTCTGGGTGTAAGCAGGAAGGATTTCAAGTCGGCCATCAAGGATGTGGATCTGCTGCCCCGGGAAAATCAGATGCGGGTTGGTGATAAGTTCCGGATTATCTGCCCAGATATTTGGCCAGTAGAGAGGATCCTCAATGAAACGCTGGGACAGATCCCAGAGGGTGTCCCCCTTTTTGATGGTATAGATTTCGCCGCGCTGGGCGAAAGCCGAGGTGGCGACCACAGAAAAAGCCAGTAACAGAATCAGGATGAGTAATCTGCGGGTGATTGTCCGTGTCATCAGTTCCCTCGCTGCCGGGAATTCAGGTCACTGTCAGTCTGTGACGCTTCATTCCGGATCAGTAGTTGCGCTTCAGGACTATTGGGATAGCTGGTCCGCAACTGTTCAACAATAGTATCGGCCTGGTTGTTGAGCCCCTGCTGGCGGTAAATAGCTGCCAGTTGCATCAGTGCAGCCGGAGCTTTGAATTGCGCCCTGGGGTCGCTAATAATCTGACGCAGGGTCGTTGTCGCCAGATCGTTTTTCCCCTGGTTTGATTGCGCTAGTGCCAGCCAGAAGCGGGCATTGGCTGAATGCTGGTGATCGGGAAATTCCCGCAGGAACAATTCAAAACCACGTTCAGCGCTGTCGGGACGGCCACTGGCAAGATCTGAAAAAGCGTCAAGATAGGCAACAACTGCTGGGTTGAGTTCAATCTGTGGGGCTGTTTGCGGCGGCGGGGCAGGAGTGTCCGTGGACGGCGGCACCTCAAAAATAAGTGCGTCTACGGCGTCCGGCTCGTCCAGCCTCATTTCCTCAATGCCCATCACCTCTTGCAGCAGGGCCATCTGGCGACTCAAAAGCTGAAGCTGCTCTGATTGCTGCTGCTGTTGCTGTCGAATCTGCTGAAGTTGTTCGCTTAAAGCGCCGGAGGGTGCCACGGCAGGCGCCGGAGCACAGGAACTCAGCAACATTACCAGCAGGATCAAGGCGACTGAACCTGTCAGAAGGCGAACCAGCGAAGACATCATAAAACCAGGCTTCTCCATAAACGCTCAATGTTAATAGGGAATGAATACTAATTTGTAAAAATTATAGGCTTAAGGGCAGGTTGTCAAGCTGGAAAAATGAGAGGCTTCCAAAAAACATAGAGGAAAAGGCCTTGAGACACCTAGAGGATGTCCTGTTTTAACCGCATAAATTCCTCTTTGGTGATCAGCCCCTGTTCCAGCATACGGTTCAATTCAGTTAATTCGGCGATTTGCTGGGATGAGGGGGCGGGCAGTTGTTTGATCTCTGCGTCAGGACCAACATCGATCATGCGTGGTTGCTGGTGTTGGTGGTCCTGCTGGCCGACGCGCAGGGTTGCCATTCCCCCCATCAGGCTGATTTCGACGCTGCGGTTTTGAAAAGCGGGATCATTCATAATGTCACGCAGGCGGCGTTTGCCGGCCTTGGCACGACGGTAAAAATAATAGCCGGAGGCCATGGCCAGTAACAGGCCGATCCCCAGGATCCACCAACGCAGGTCGTAAATTCCCTTAAACAGGATGACGGAACTGATTAAGCCGACGATCAAGACTACATGGAATAATATGATCAGGGCGATGACCACGACACTGCTGAACATCGACCGATTTTGTTCCTCTTTAATCTGCATCTAAAAACCTAAAAGATAATGTCCGGTACCCTTGATCAGCAATCTAACGCTGCGTAAAAAGCGGAGTTTGTGCTATGATGGCAACTTCAATCGTCGTTACATAGACGGTGTCCTGACGTTGAGTTTTCTATCCTAACCTTTCCTTGATGAAGGGGCAAGATATGGCTATCGCCTTTCCGCTGCAAATTTTTTTTGATGGCTCGTGTCGGGTTTGCAGCGCCGAAATGGAAGCTTATCGGCGTAAAAACCCTCAGGAACGTCTGGTCTTTGTTGATATCAGTGATGATCACTTCCGTCCGGAAGCCTATGGCAAGTCCCTTGGTGACTTCATGTCAGAGCTCCATGTGCGCGATGCTCACGGCAACTTTACTACCGGTATTGATGCTTTTATTGCGATCTGGCAGGCGTTCCCCAGTGGTTCCGTCTGGCGACTGGCAGCGGGGTTGTGCGGTTTGCCCGGGTTTCATTTCCTCAGCCGCGGGGGCTATCGGCTTTTTGCCCGTTACCGGCACCTCTTACCACGGCGTCGGCAGGATTGTGAAACAGACACATGTACTTTCAATCATGAAAAGACTGATCGGCCCAAGGAGGAGCGTTGATGGAGATACTGGGGGTTGATATTGGCGGCAGTGGGATCAAGGCCGCTCTGGTTGATGTGGATAGTGGCACCTTAATGGGAACGCCCAGTGAGATTCCTACGCCACGCCCGGCCACTCCGGGGGCGATAGCTAACGAAGTGGGGAGGTTGGTATCTGACCTCGATTGGCAGGGGCGTGTCGGCATTGGTTTTCCTGCGGTGATCCGCAACCGGGTGGTGGCTACGGCAGCGAATATCGATGCCAGCTGGATCGGCATGGATGCCGTTGATCTGTTTGGCAGCGCTATTCCGGGTGAATGCGTTGTGCTTAACGACGCTGACGCCGCCGGCTTGGCGGAAATGCGATTCGGCGCTGGAGCCGATCATGATGAAACGGTGCTGGTGCTGACTCTGGGCACGGGAATCGGTTCGGCTCTTTTTTATCGTCAACAGTTGTTTCCCAACCTCGAGCTGGGATCATTTCCGTTAAAAGGAGGGTCGGCCGAGGAGTATGCGGCGGCTTCGGTAAAGATGCAGGAAAAACTCAGCTGGCAGGAGTGGAGCGACCGCCTGAATCAATTCTTTGGTCTGGTGGAACGTTTGTTGTCACCGGATCTGATCATCGTCGGTGGCGGCGTCAGTCAGCACAGTGACCAGTTCTTTCCCTATCTGCAAACACGTTCCCGACTGGTGCCGGCGCGGTTGCTGAATCAGGCCGGGATTGTGGGTGCAGCCTGCTATGCAGGAAAAGTTGACCCTTGAGGTTTTAAATCGCTTTTAGCAATCTGTTCAACTAATATAAGCCACGTTTCTTGTTTTTTCTTCTATTGATCATGCCGGTCGGTTAGCGACTTGCAGATGTAAGGACATATTTATGCCCATTCGTATCGCCTGCCACCATGTGACCCGTTATCTTTTTGACCAACCGACCCAGATTTATCCCCACGTGTTGCGCTTGCGCCCGGCCCCTCATTGCCGTACCCCGATCCAGGCCTATTCCCTCAAGATTCTGCCGGAAGAGCATTTTATTAACTGGCAACAGGATGCCTTCGGCAATTATCTCGCTCGTCTGGTGTTTCCTGAGCCGAGCAAGGAACTGTCGATTGAGGTCGAGGTGGTTGCCGATATGGTCGCCTATAACCCCTTCGATTTCTTTATTGAAGAGTATGCGGAAAAATATCCGTTCGAGTATACCCGCCAGGAACGTACCGAGCTGATTCCCTATCTGCAGAAGGTCCAGGCCGGAGCGCGGTTGTCGCGCTGGCTGGAAACAATTGATCGCGAGCCCATGATCACCGTCGACTTCCTGGTGGAGGTTAACCGCCGCTTAAATCAGGACATTGCCTACTCGGTCCGCATGGAACCCGGCGTCCAGACCTGTGAGACCACCTTGCGCCTGGCCCTTGGCTCCTGCCGCGATACGGCCTGGCTGCTGGTTCAGATTTTACGTCACCTGGGATTGGCGGCACGGTTTGTCAGTGGCTATCTGGTGCAGTTGAGTGCCGATGAAAAATCTCTTGATGGTCCTTCCGGCCCGGAAGCTGATTTTACTGACCTTCACGCCTGGGCGGAAGTCTATATCCCCGGGGCCGGCTGGGTCGGTCTTGACCCCACCTCCGGACTGCTGGCCGGAGAAGGGCATATCCCTCTGGCCTGCACCCCCCATCCGGCGAGTGCGGCCCCTTTGAGTGGAGCCACCGGACCCTGTGAGGTCACCTTCGAATACAGTAATACGGTCCATCGTCTCCACGAAGATCCGCGCGTGACCAAGCCCTACAGTGATGATCAGTGGCAATTGATCAACGCCCTGGGGCAAAAGGTAGAAGAAGATCTGGTGGCCGGTGATGTGCGTTTAACCATGGGTGGCGAGCCGACCTTTGTCTCCATCGATGACATGGAGAGCGACCAGTGGAATACCCACGCTGACGGTGAGCACAAGCGCACCCTCGCCCATGATCTGGTGCTGCGCCTGCGTGACGCTTTTACCAACGGCGGCCTGTTGCATTATGGCCAGGGTAAATGGTATCCCGGTGAGCCGTTGCCGCGCTGGGCTTATAACTGTTTCTGGCGTAAGGACAAGCGGCCGATCTGGAAGAATCCTGATTGGCTCGCCGATATTCGCGAACCGGGCACCGCGGCGCAGGACGCAGCCGAGCGTTTTGCCGTGCGCGTTGCCGAGCGTATCGGGGTCAAGGACCATTATCTTGTTCCCGGTTACGAAGATCCCCTCTACTGGCTCTGGAAAGAAGGCACAACGCCGATTAACCTCGACCCGGAAAAAGCCAACTTAAAAGACAGCATGGAACGTCGTGCCCTGGCAAAGGTATTGACCCATGGGCTTGATCAGCCGGTTGGTTACGCGTTGCCATTACGTTGGGAAGCCCTTGAGGAACGCTGGATCAGTGCTGACTGGGATTTCCGGCGCGAGCAGATGTATCTGATTCCCGGCGACTCAGCCATGGGCATGCGCCTGCCGCTCGATTCCCTGCCCTGGGTTGCTCCGGAAAAACGGGAGCCGTTCATGGAGCAGAGCCAGTTTGCGCCATTGCCGCCACTGGGAGATTTCCCCTTGTCGCCCTGGCCGCAGGAAGCTCCCGGACAGGCTATGGAAACCGAAGAACAACTCAAACTCGAAGAAGTTCCCCATACCGCCATCTGTTTTGAGGTGCGCGATGGTCGTCTGTATCTGTTTATGCCGCCCCTGCCGGCCCTTGAGCAGTATCTTGATCTGATTGCCGTGATTGAAGCGACGGCGGCGGAACAGGAGTTGCCGGTGGTGATCGAAGGCTATGAACCTCCGCGCGACTGGCGTATTGAACGCTTGAGTGTGACTCCCGACCCCGGCGTCATTGAGGTCAATATCCATCCGGCCAACAGCTGGCAGGAAATTGTAGAAAATACGACGCGGCTATATGAAGAGGCCCGTCAGTGCCGACTGGGGACAGAGAAGTTTATGCTCGATGGTCGCCATACCGGTACCGGTGGTGGCAACCATATCACCCTGGGGGGGGCTACCCCGGCGGATAGCCCGATGCTGCGCCGGCCTGATCTGCTGCGCAGCCTGATCACCTACTGGCAACACCACCCCGGACTCTCCTATCTGTTTTCCGGCATGTTCATGGGGCCGACCAGCCAGGCGCCACGCATCGATGAGGCCAGGGATGATTCCCTTTACGAGCTGGAAATTGCTTTTGCCCAGATGCCGGAAGGGGAGGTGGCCGCACCCTGGCTGGTGGACCGGTTGCTGCGTAATCTGCTGATCGATGTGACCGGCAATACCCACCGCGCGGAATTCTGTATTGATAAACTCTATTCGCCGGATGGGCCGGCCGGTCGCCTCGGTATCCTCGAATTGCGCGCCTTTGAGATGCCGCCCCATGCGCGCATGAGTCTGGTCCAGAATCTGTTGTTGCGGACCCTGGTGGCCTGGTTCTGGCGCGAGCCTTATGCCCATAAACTGGTGCGCTGGGGAACCTCATTGCACGATCGCTTCCTGCTCCCCTGGTTTGTTGCTCAGGACATCAAAGAGGTGATGGCCGATCTGAAACGCGCCGGCTATCCGTTCCAGTTTGACTGGTTTGATCCCTTCTTTGAGTTCAGGTTTCCCCGTTACGGAACGGTTCAGATCGACAATATCGAGATGGAATTGCGCTTTGCCATTGAACCCTGGCATGTGCTCGGTGAAGAAGTCACCAGTCAGGGGACTTCACGCTATGTTGATTCCTCGGTTGAGCGGTTGCAGTTACACGTGACCGGACTGACTGAAGAGCGTTATGTTATCGTCTGTAACGGCGTGCGTCTGCCCTTGCGCAGCACCGGGCGGCGCGATGAATTTGTTGCCGGTGTTCGCTATCGTGCCTGGCAGCCTCCTTCAGCGCTGCATCCGACGATCAAACCCCATGCCCCGCTGGTGTTTGATGTGATCGATAGCTGGAACGGCTGTTCCATCGGTGGTTGCTCCTATCATGTTTCTCACCCCGGTGGGCGCAGTTATGATGTTTTCCCCTTGAACCCGTTGATTGCGGAATCCCGCCGACGCTCCATGTTTACGGTGACCGAGCATACCCCGGGACGATTGGCCCCCCACGCTGATTTCGCCAGTTTCGGACGTTTCTTCCCGAATGGGTCGGTGCCCGGACCAATGGCACCCCCACCGATTGACATTGATGACGAATTTCCCCTGACCCTGGATCTGCGCCGGCACAGTCAGGGTAGCTGATGAGCACCCTAAACAACCCACCAGTGATGAGAGTTTAACCTTGATAAGTGAACCTGAAACAGCTATTTCAACCCCAGCCGTTGGCGAAATTTACCGTGCTATCGTCAATGCGGCAGCGACCGGGAATTTCCCCGAACACTGGCAACGGCTGCAGCAGAACCTGGAAAAAATGGGGCCGCGGGTACACACCCGCTTTCGCGAGGCGCAACGGTTATTACGGGAAAACGGGGCCATCCACAATGTCTTTGACCAGAGTAACAGTACCCGCTCCTGGCAGTTTGACCCGCTGCCGCTGATTTTCAGTGTTACTGAGTGGACTCAGCTTGATCAGGCGCTGATCCAGCGGGCCGAGCTGTTCAACCTGATTCTTCGGGATATCTATGGTCCACGCAAGCTGATTGAAAACCGGCTGCTGCCACCGGAGCTGGTATTCCCCCACAGTGGTTTTCTCTATCCCTGTGCAGATGGTAATTTCCCCGAACCACAGCAACTTAATCTGTATTCCGCAACCGTTGCCAAAGGTACTGACGGAAATTTCTGGGTTGTAGATGATCATGTCAGCCCGCCGTTTGGAGCCGGTTATGCCGTGGAAACCAGGGTGATCATGACGCGCAGCTTTCCACAGCTGTTTGAAGGCTTAAGGGTGCATCGGCTGGCGCAGTTTTTTCGTGCTGTGCGCCAGCGTTTTGGTCAATTGGTTCGGCACAATCAGGATGACCCGCGGATTGTCGTGCTGACTGCTGGTCCGTCCCACCCCGATTATTTTGAACATGCCTACCTGGCATCCTATCTGGGCTACCCGCTGGTGCAAGGGGGGGATCTGGTGGTGCGCGACAGTTGTGTCTGGTTGAAATCGGTTGATGGTTTGCGCCAGGTTGATGTGATTTTTTCGCGCCTGGCGGATGACGCCAGCGATCCGCTGGAGCTGCGCGGCCATGGCGGTGTTCCCGGTCTGCTGCAGGCGGTGCGTCGGGGAAATGTGGCCATGGTCAATCCGATCGGCAGCAGTGTGCTGGCTAATCCGGCGCTGATGGCTTTTTTGCCGGGGATCTGCCGCTATTTTTTTGGAACCGATCTGAAAATGCCGTCGATTGCGACCTGGTGGTGCGGACAGCCGCGTGAATGTAAGTATGTACTGGAAAATCTGGATCGTTTGATTATCAAGCCGATTCAGCCATTGGTCAATCTGCCGAAGGTCACCCCGGGGCGGATGACGGACGCTGAACGACAGCGCTGGACGGAGCTGATCAGTGCCAACCCGCGTCTCTTTGTCGGTCAGGAACAGGTTGATTATGTTGCTTTTCCTTCCTACGAGGAAAAAAAACTGGTAACCCGCCAGAGTCTGGTCAGCCTTTATGTCACAGCCCACAATGACAGTTACCTGGTGATGCAGGGGGGCTTGAGTCGGGTCGCTGCTGCAGACGATAACCTGCTGGTTGCCGGACAACGGGCGGGCAGTATCAAGGACACCTGGGTGCTGACCCTGGAACCCCACCAGCAGGTCAATCTGTGGTTACGCTCAGCCGCTGATGTGACCCTTTCGCCGCATTTTGCCCCCTTGCCCAGCCGCGCAGCGGAGAATCTGTTCTGGGCCGGACGCTACGCCGAGCGGACCGAGCAGACCGCGCGTCTGCTGCGCTCTGTTCTGGTCAAGTTGCGTGAAGTCAGGGAATTCGATGATCCGGATGATCGGATCAGCCTGAATCATTTGCTCCAGGCGTTGACTCATGTCACCTTGACCTATCCCGGCTTTACCGGCAAGGATGCGCAGCCGAAACTGGACGATCCGCGCTCGGAGTTGTTGTCGTTGATCCGCGATATTGATCGCCCCGGGAGCTTGCGTTCGTCATTGCGCAGCCTCGGACGTTCGGCCGTGGCAGTGCGTGATCTGCTCCCTGAAGATGCCTGGCATATGGTCGATAAGATGCAATCGTGGAATCCACGCGTCGGCAGGGCCCTGATTGGTAGCGGTCGGATGTATGATAGCGTACAGCAGCTGGTGTTACAGCTTTCTGCATTCAGCGGGCTGGCGTATGAAAATATGGCACGGGAAACGGCCTGGCAGCTTCTGAATATCGGTCGTCGGCTTGAGCGTGCCCTCAATTTGATCGATCTGCTCAATGAGACCCTGGTGCCCTGCTACGACAGTGCGACCGAAGCGCGGATTATGGAGACGGTGTTGGCAAGCTGCAACAGTCTGGTGGTCTTCCGCCGGCGTTATCGCTCGTTTATGCAGTTATCACCGATTCTCGAGCTCTTGTTGCTGGACGAGAACTACCCACGCGCCCTGGCTTGTCAGATGCGCCAGCTGAAAAAGCATATCAGCGAACTACCTCATGAAGCCAATACGCCGACAGTGGGTCAGGATGAGGCGATTATATCCGCTGCCATGGAGCAATTGCTGGCGACAGATCATAAAGCCCTGATCCGACAGATTTCCGATCATGGGACCTATCCGCTACTGGAAGCATTGCTGACAGATCAGAAAAAGCGA
>JAWOFG010000170.1:0-17136 GCA_046482365.1 Pelovirga sp.
AACAAACAGTTCAACCGTATTTTCATTGCCTGTCCTCCTGTCAATAATAAATTTGTGAATATATTACAATGCCTCCGACTGAGGACGTAGGGGGACTGTTTGTCGGTAGCGACAACGCTTTCGATGAAGGTGCGCCAGGTCAGCCAGTAATCATGCTGATGGTGCGACAAGGTGTCGTTGTGCCCCGCCCCTTCGATCAGGTGCAAGGTCTTTGGTTCTTCGGACCGGGCAAACAGTTGTTGCACCATGTCGGGAGGAACAATCCTGTCCCGCGTTCCATGGAGCAACAGCAAGGGCGTGTTGATCTGATCGATCCTGGCCATGGTGTCGGCTTGTAATTATCAGCTTCTGTGTAAGTATAGAAAAGGGATGGGTAAGATGCAACTTAAGTACAGCAGGTTTGAGAAAGGAGCGGTCACATGCTCGGAGCTCTGATCGGAGATATAGTCGGCAGCCGGTTTGAATGGCGCAATTACAAGGGAAAAGACTTTGAGCTGTGTCATGAAAATTGCCGCGTGACGGACGATTCGGTTCTGACAATTGCCGTGGCCGATGTGTTGTTAAACCATGGGCAGTATGCGCAGACCTATCGGGAGTACTATCGGCGCTATCCGGATGCCGGTTACGGCGGTGGTTTTGTCAAGTGGGCGCGCGGCGAGAGCCTGGTCGGCTACAACAGTTACGGCAATGGTTCAGCTATGCGGGTCTCACCAGTGGGCTGGTACGAGCAATCACTGGACGGGGTGCTGCGGCAGGCACTACAGAGTGCCATCGTCACCCATAATCACCCGGAAGGGATCAAGGGAGCGCAGGCCGTCGCCAGTGCCATCTTCCTGGCCCGACAGGACAACAGTAAAGATCAGATCAGGGAATATATCGAACAAACCTTTGGTTATGACCTGGATATGATCCCGGACCAGATTCGTCCGGAATATCGGTTTGATGTGACCTGTCAGGGTTCGGTGCCCCAGGCTCTGTGTTGTTTTCTGCACAGTAGTGACTATGAAGATGCTATCCGTACGGCCATATCCATTGGTGGTGACTCGGATACCATCGCCTGCATCAGCGGCAGTATTGCTGAAGCTTATTACGGCGCTGTCCCGCAAGAACTGCTGAGCTGGTGCCTGGAAAAGCTGGACCCGGAATTGCACCAGGTCGTTGGCAGATTCTGTCGTGAAGTAACAGGTTCTCTGCCTGCTCTCGACTAAACCTCAAGAACGCTACCGACACTGGCAGAAAAAAACCGGTTCTTAAAACGTGTCGCCAGGGCGACTGCGCCGTTACGCCCGGTGCAGTGAGAGGCGCCAATGTGGGTGACGTCTTCGCTTTCCAGCCGATCCATTGTTGCTTTGAGCTGGTCTTTGCCACTGTACATCAGATGAGTGCCGCCGACGACTGCATGGATACGACTCTCACCGGTGACTGCGACGGCATGGTCGATGATGTTGATCAGTCCGGCGTGGGCACATCCGAGAAGGAGCACCAGCCCTTTTTCGGTGCGAAGAAAGAGGGATAAGTCGTCCTCCAGGGGATCACTGTCAAGTTTCCCCTCTGCAACCTCAATAACCAGTTTGGGGTCGCCTGTTTCATGTGGGTTGGTTCGCGGAACGCACCCCGACAGTAGAATGTTTCCGGTGATATTAATGGGCTCCTGTGACAGCTGAAAATCGGCGCCCAAGGCTTCGAGTTCTTGTTGCTCCCAGGCAATGCCGATGTTGCGTAAGGGGCCGCCATGGCTGCTGAAACGGTTGGAAAACAGATCCGGATGAGCGTAGATGGCAACCGGTCCGGTTTTTTCCAGTACCTGCTTGAGCCCGCCGGTATGGTCAAAATGGCCGTGGCTGAGGATGATTCCATCCAATTGGTGAAGGTCGATACCGAGGCGTTCGGCATTGTTGATAATGGTCAGGCCGCTGCCGGTGTCAAACAGGTAGGTGCCGTCAACTGTTTCAACCAGACAACTGAACCCGTATTCCCCCAACAGACCGAAAGGAGAGGCTTTTTCAACACAGTTTTCGCATAGAATGGTTAATTTAACGCTCATGATCCCTCCTCGGGAAATCTACATTCAATAAGGCAATTGTCCACGTAAAAACACGGAATTCTCTGACAAAATCAAAAAAGATATTGATGATCTTTGTTTAGCCTGTTTGGCGAATAAATGTCTTGCCTCAATAGTTTGATTTTTCCGTGTCTTTTCGTGTATTCCGTGGACTAAAAATCTGTGGTCAAGACTGATATTGTTTCTTCAGCCACTCAATAAAGGGTTTGTCAGCGGGCAGAATGCGATAGTTGTCCAGCTGGTCAAAGGGAACCCAGGCGTGATCGGCAACCTCCAGATGCTTGATAGTTCCCCCGGCAAGTCGGCACAAGTAACCGTCGATCCTGACCGTCCCCCATTCATAGGAATAATGAACGCTTTCGAGCAGCCGATCAATATCAATCCGGATGTCGATTTCCTCGCGTAACTCACGGTGGAGAGCTCCGTGAGCAGCTTCCCCCGGTTCCAGTTTGCCACCGGGGAATTCCCAGTAACCTCCCAGGCGCTTATCCTCCGGACGCAAGGTCAGTAGCACTTTTTGCTGATGAATAATGATGGCAGCACAGACGATGGTAGTCTGGTCTGATTGAGGTGCGTTCATTTGCAGGCCTTTTCGTTAAAGGGCGGATTGGTGATGTCGGGTTTTTTGTTGGTGCTGCCAAACACTCTATGATAGAAACATCTTCCGTGACAATCCCGTCGAACCAGGAGTTATTTCATGTATCAGATTTCCGAGAAGGGCCGCGGTGTGCGGCAGATGTTCGATGATATTTCCGGTCGTTACGATCTGCTCAATCGGGTTCTGTCTCTCGGTATCGATCGACGCTGGCGGCGCTTTGCTGTGAGTCAGCTGAAAATCCCCAAAAATGGACTGGTGCTGGATATTGCTACCGGCACTTGTGATGTGGCACTGGAGATTGCAGCTCAGACCGATCCATCGATAAAAATTGTCGGTGAAGATTTCACCCAGGGAATGCTGGTTCAAGGCCAGGCCAAACTGAAACAGTCGCCCTATGGGGAGCGGATCATGCTGGTCAATGCCCCCTGTGAAGCGATCCCCCATCCGGATAACTGCTTTGACGGCATCACCATCGCCTTTGGAATCCGTAACGTAGTTGATCGTGAGGCGGGCCTGCGTGAGATGTTCCGGGTACTTAAACCGGGGGGGCGGGCGGTGATTCTTGAGTTTTCCCATCCAAAAAATGACTTTTTTCGTAAAGTATACTATCTTTATTTCCAGAAAGTCCTGCCGGCGATTGGCGGCATGCTGTCAAAACGCAGTGCTTATCAGTATCTGCCTGATTCCGTGCTCGATTTTCCGGTTCAGAGTGAGTTCGCCGCAATGATGACCGAAGCAGGTTTTACGCGGGTTCAGTTTGTTGATTTAACCTATGGAATAGCGACTGTGTACGTAGGGGACAAGCCACGGGAATAACGCAGAGAATTGTTGTATCCACTCATAGTACAACTTAAAGCTTGATTTCTTGACCTGATTGAAAAACAATGAACAGCAGTTTTGTTCAGGGTGAGAAGGTGTTTATGGAAAAAGGTAAAGCTGTATTGGCAGGGCAATGACGCCGCCACGATCTGGTTTGATGATAACCGGCGGGCGGTTTTTTTGTGTTTTTTGTGGCAGTGCTTTTGGACAAGCGATTTTCCATCAACCAACAGGAGGCTTCAAATGAGAAAAACAGTCATTTTGTTTCTGGTACTGGCTTTATCACTGGTGTTGGTGTTGCCGGCCCTGGCAGATACCATCAAAATCGGTTTCAATATCTCCATGACCGGAGACATTCCTAAGGTCGGCGAATCTTCGAAATTCGCGGCTGAAATGCTCAAGGCTGATATCAATGGTGCCGGCGGTCTGGAGGTCGGCGGTAAAAAATACATGCTTGATTTTATCTATGAAGACAACGAATCCAAGGCCGAATCGGCGGTTACGGCGATGCTCAAATTGATTGAGCGCGATCAGGTGCTGGCGGTGGTCGGACCCAATTCATCAAAGCAGGCGGTGCCGGCCGGGCAAATCGCTAATGACAACCGGACGGTGATGATCTCCCCCTGGTCGACCAATCCGGATGCAACCCTGGATCGTCCCTGGGTGTTTCGTGCTGCCTTTCTCGACCCCTTTCAGGGGCCGGTAGCCGTCAATTTCGCCGTCAAGACCTTTGACGCAAAGACTGCTGCGGTTATTTATGACCTGTCCAATGATTATTCCAAGGGCCTGGCCGAAATTTTCAAGCAGGTATTTGAAGAAAAGATGGGAGCGGATAGCGTCGTTGCCTTTGAGAGCCACGGCACCCGTGACCAGGATTTTTCCGCACAGCTGACCACCATCATCAACCGCAACCCCGACTTCATTTTCGTCCCCAACAACTACAATCAGGTAGCTCTGATCGTGCGTCAGGCTCGCCAGCAGGGCTACACCGGCGAAATCATGGGTTCCGACGCCTGGGGTTCAGCAGAACTGATGACCCTGTGTGGTGATGTGTGTAAAGGGTTGCACTTCTCCACCCACTACGCTGCAGCTGGTGCCACCGGTGCCACTAAAGAGTTTATCGACCGCTACACCGCGAAATATGGTTATACCCCGGATGACGTAGCTGCCCTGACCTGGGATGCGACCAAGGTTGTATTACAGGGGATTCAGAACGCCGGTAAATTGACCGGTCGTTTACGTACTGACCGTCAGGCGGTCCTCGACGGGATGAAGGCGATCACCAGCTTTGATGGGATTACCGGCAGTATGAAGTTTGATGAACAAGGCGATCCGGTCAAATGCGCCGTAGTCGTCCAGATCAGTCAGACGGGTGAGTTTGAATTCAAAGAGTCGGTCTGCCCCTGATCCTCTGATAGCATCACATCCGGTCATGCCGATTTCGTCTGATCGACATGACCGGATGTTTCCCTTGTATCAACCGAAAAAATATTCACCCACCGGTCCGTGACATGCCGCTCTGCGCTGGCGCCCTGGTACGCTGATCTGTGGGTTCCAGACAAAAGGTTCGTGATGCTGGAACTGATTATTCAAAATGCCATCAACGCCCTGCAGTGGGGAAGCTTTTATGCCCTGATCGCCCTTGGCTATACCCTGGTCTACGGGGTCTTGACCCTGATTAACTTTGCCCACGGCGATGTCTTTATGGTCGGTGCTTACATTGCTTTTTTCGTTGCCACTTTTTTGTTGGCGGCGTTGGGTTTGCCGGGCTGGCTGGTGCTGGCTCTGTGCGTGCCGCTGACCATGATTCTGACCTCGCTGGTCGGGGTCACCCTGGAGCGCGTCGCCTATCGTCCTTTGCGCAAAAAAGGAGCCCACCGACTCTATGTAGTTATCACTGCTTTGATGTGTGGACTGATTCTTCAGCATGCCAACCTGGCAATCTTTGGTGCGAGCCGTAAAGCCTTTCCGCCATTGATTCAGGAGCATGTATATAATGTTGGCGGTGTAAGTTTCACCAACCTTAAAATTGCAGTCATCGTCACCGCCTTTCTGGTGTTTATGATATTGCACTGGATCGTTACCCGGACCCGGATTGGTATGGCAATGCGGGCCATTTCCTACGATAAGTTCGCCGTGCCATTGATGGGGATTCCGCTCGATCAGATTATTGTCATCACTTTTGTCCTGGGTTCCGGTTTTGCCGGATTGGCGGGACTGTTGTTTGCCATGAGCTATCCGGTACTGGAGCCCTATATGGGTGCCCTGATCGGTTGGAAGGCCTTTATCGCTGCGGTGGTTGGGGGGATCGGCGACATTCGAGGTGCTTTTTTGGGCGGCTTTTTGCTCGGAGGTATCGAGATCCTGGTGGTGGCTTTTTTCCCGTCGACTCTGCGTGATCTGATTGCCTTTACCGTGCTGCTGATTATTCTGACTTTCAAACCGACCGGTTTTTTCGGCGTTGCCAAAACCACCAAGATCTAGGAGAACCCCTTGCTGAAACGTTATTCCGTTCACCTGGTCCTGGCGCTGCTTGGCGGGGTGGTTGTCTATCTTGCCTACAATGAGTATCTGGGCCTTTATTACCTGTCGGTATTGATGTTCATGGGAGTGAATATTATCCTGTCGTCGAGCCTGAACCTGGTTAACGGCTACATGGGTGAGTTTTCCTGCGGCCATGCCGGCTTCATGTGCGTCGGGGCCTATGTCGCTTCTGTCCTTGGGGTCTTGCTGTTTGCCCGGGATCGGGTATTTGGTGCGCCACTGCTGGAACCTGAATTTGCTCTCTTCGCTTTCCCCATTATCATCCTCGCTGGGGGCGTAGCGGCTGCTCTGGCTGGATTGCTGGTAGCCTTTCCTTCCTACAAGACCCGGGGGGATTATCTGGCGATCATCACCATTGCCGCCAATTATATTATTATCAGCGCTATTGAAAATATAAATACCATCGGCGGTTCCCGCGGCTTCATGGGGATGAAGGGGGTGATCAACGCCATGGAAGATACCCTCTATCTGCCGTGGATGCCGATCTGGGTCTTTTTGTTTACCATTTTTTGCGTGTGGGTGATTCGCCGCTATGTCTCATCGACCTTCGGCAAAGGGGTTAACGCCATCAGCCAGGATGAAGTTGCCGCTGAGATCATGAGCGTCAATACCAATAAAATCAAAACCATCACCTTTATGTTGTCGTCGGGACTGGCGGGAATAGGTGGTGGCCTGTTCGCCTACATCCTCGGCTATGTCAATCCGGGCAGTTTCAATATCCTCAAATCGACGGAAATCATGGTGATGGTTTATCTGGGAGGCATGGGTTCCCTCTCCGGATCAATCCTCGCGGCAGTTCTTTTTACCATTTTGCTGGAACTGTTACGTCCATTGCAGATTATCAAGTGGATCGTGATCCCGTTGGTTTTGATTATTCTGATGCAATTCCGGCCGGAAGGGATCATGGGCAACCGTGAACTGGGGCAGGTCTTTCCGCGCCTGAAAAAATTCTATCGGTTCAAATAGCGTGAGTGGAATGATGCAACAACCACAACAACAGGAAAACATTGCTCCAGTGCTGGAGATTCGCGGATTGACGCAGAACTTTGGTGGATTGCGTGCCGTCTCCGATTTCAATGTCAAGCTCGGTAATAACCAGTTAACCGGTCTTATCGGTCCAAACGGCGCCGGTAAGACTACAGTGTTTAATCTGGTCAGCGGATTTTATCAACCGAGTGAGGGGATGATCCTGGTCGGCGGGGTGCCCACGGCCGGATTGAAACCGCATAAAGTCACGACCCTGGGGGTGGCCAGAACTTTCCAGAACATCCGTCTGTGGAACGACATGTCAGTGATGGACAATATCCGGGTGGCCCAGCACTATCGGCTCGGCTACGGTTTTTTCCACAGTGCGGTGCGCAGCAAGCGCTACTGCCGGCGCGAGGAGGAGATCGCAAGAGAAGCGACCGAGTTGCTGGAAATATTCGAGCTCAAAAAATATGCCGACGAATACCCACGGAATCTTCCCTACGGTACCCAACGAAAACTCGAGATTGCCCGTGCCCTGTCGATCCATCCGAAACTTCTCCTGCTTGATGAACCGGCGGCCGGCCTTAATTCCTCCGATATTCGCGAGCTGATTCGTCTGATTCGCTGGATTCATGGGCATTTTGATGTCACTATCTGGATGATTGAACATCATATGGATGTGATGATGGAACTGTGTACCCACATTAAGGTCATCGACTTCGGTCAAACCATCGCAGAGGGATCTCCCGATGAGATTCGCAACCATCCGGCGGTGATTACCGCCTATCTGGGAGATGATAAAATCTGATGTTGCTTTCGGTTGAGAATCTCGAAGTTAAATATGGTAATATTCAGGCGCTGCATGGCATCAGCTTTCATGTCAATGAAGGGGAAATCGTTACCCTGATTGGAGCCAATGGCGCCGGCAAGACCACCAGCCTCTATGCCGTTGCCCGCCTGGCTCCCCCTGAAGCTCCGCGGGTCATTGCCGGCGACATCAAATTTCAGGGAAAATCAATCCTCACCACCCGCCCGAGCGATGTAGTTAAGCTCCTGAAAATGGCCTTATCTCCTGAAGGTCGCCGCATTTTCGGCAATCTTACCGTGATGGAGAACCTCAAGCTGGCGACCTATGCCCGTGACAAGAATGCCGATCTGGAACAGGAGTTTGAACATGTCTTTGATCTTTTCCCGCGGCTGAAAGAGCGACGTCACCAACGCAGTGAATCCTTAAGCGGTGGTGAACAGCAAATGCTCGCGGTGGGCCGCGCGTTGATGACCGGTTGCCGGATTTTGCTGCTTGATGAACCGAGTATGGGGTTGGCCCCGGTGTTGAAATATGAACTATTCCGTAAGCTGAAGCGTCTCAATGAAGAAGGGATGACCATCCTGCTGGTTGAACAGAATGCGAGTCTGGCGCTGAATCTTGCCCATCGCGGTTATGTCCTCGACACCGGCTATATTGTAGCTGAGGGCACCAGTGCCGAGTTGAGCAATAATCCTGACGTCAAAAAAGCCTATCTGGGTGGGTAGCTCTTTTAGTGCTCCCGGCCCCTGTGAACATCGCTGACCTCTGAGATTTCTCCTGCAAGCCAATAGCGAGTCGGCACAGGAGCTCCCCCGTAAATCGTGTAAAAAGCCGCCCTTCAGACGCCTATGTTCGAAGCTGCGGCTTTTTTTGTGAAAAAATCGGCACATGGTTTGTAGCTTTTTCCTGAAAAAATGATAAAAGTTTAAGAGAGTCAGGTGCCCGCCTTGCCAGTGAATGGCGTTTTAAATTTTCTTGTCAGCAGCGCCCCCCTAACCCAGGAGGAACTTATGCCACAGGAATACACCCTGAAAGAAGCGTTAAACATGGCTATTCTCGCTAAAAAAAATCTGATGGATTTTTATCTGGAAGCGGCAAGAATAACAGAAAATGAAAAGGGAAGAAGTGTATTGACCCGGCTGGCTGACGAGGTGCGGGAAAACGCCGGGAAGTTTTACCAATATTATCATTGGGATGATCTGGGGAGTTTCGATGATGTGGTGAGCCGACCACCAAAGGCCGATTCAGTAATGTTGATTGAGTTGAAAAAAGCTCTGAGCAAGGATGTGCACGAACGTAAAGCCCGTGAGCTGGCGATTAAAGAAGAAGAGAATCTGGAAAAAACCTTTTTGCAGGCCGCCAAATATATTATTGACCCCCAGGTGCGTGCTGTTTTTAACGAAGTAGCCAGGGACACCCGGATTCATTGTGAGATCATTTCATCAGAATACTCACGCACCATGGGGATGGTGCATGAGAGTGATATGGATACCTATGTTCGCGAATAACTGATTTAAACCTTGAAACGGTCCAATGATTTAATCCGGCCCCCGCAGAAACAATCAGTTTCTGCGGGGGCCGTTGTTATTTATTTAGGGCTCTTCTTTTTTGATGGGTTCGGACTGGAAGAAAGAACCGAGATCCTTAATGAGTTTTTCAGGTAATCCCAGGGTGCGCCTGAAAACACCCAGGACGGTGTTAGAGATAGTGTTGACCGGGATAGCGCTGACAGTGGGATCTTCGGTCGCACCTTCGATGCGGAAATACGCAGTCAGCACCGCTCGATCTTCACCTGCCAGTACCCAGCCGGCAATCGGAATGGAACTGACCACCTTGTCAACCGTACGCAGCGGCATGACCCCGAGGATTATATCAACAGTTTCGTTGGCCAGGTTTTGTTTGCCGACGATCGACATGTTCATGGCCTCGCTAGTGATTTTGAGATCATCGCTATGAACCAGTCCGTCACGCAACAGAAGGCTTCCTTCCATCAGGTTGAAGGGCATGCCTTCCCGGTCCATGTCAGGCAGTCTGCCGCTAACGATCTGCGAAACATTCAGCAGGGAAAAAATCTGTGCCAGTCCACGAAATTTGCGCAATGTACCCTGCTGGATCTGAAAATAGGCACCACCACCGGCATGTTCCCAGAATGTACCGGTGACCGGATTTCCTTCGAGATAAAAGTCCCCGGTCATGGATCCGCGGATCAGGCCCGGACGATCAAATAGATCCTGGTGGATGATCGAGGCGTCTACGCCGTTGATGTGGCCGGAAATTGTAAGCGGAGCGGTCGGGTGATGGCGATTGAACTCGACCTTGGCACGAGCCCAACCGCCCCCGCTTTCAAAGGTCAAGGGGTAGATGGAGAGAACTCCCTTATGGTCAATCAGGGTAGTGCGGGCGTTGCTGAACTTCATGCCGCTAAGGTCTCCCTCGCGCGCACTGATCTGGATGATTATCGGTTCCCGCAGCGAGTCGTCAGGAGCGTTCTTGAGTGATGGCCCGGCCGGATCGCGAAACAGATTGATAATGTCGAGGACGTTGGCCTTTTCACCATGAATAACCAGATTGGTCTGTGGTCGCCTGAAGTTTTTGACGCTGCCGAACACGGACGCCTGGGTCGATTCTTCCAGGGTGACGGTCACTGGATCAAAGGAAATACCGTGCTGATCGATCTCCAGTCGGCCGCGCAGGTTATGCAGGGTCAGTTCAGGGTTACGGAACACCAGATCCTCGGCCCGGACGCTGGTGGCGGCAACTTCGAGTTTGAGTACCGGATCGTTCCACCCCAGCATGTCACCCTTGACCATAAACTCCGAATCACCCAGTTTAGCCGGCAGTTGGCTGAAACGCAGGCCCTGTTTATCGATGTCCACTTCGCCGGAAATACTATTGAGATCGCCGATCAGGGAGGTCAGATGGGCACCGCCTTCTTTCAGGAAGAGCTTGCCATTCCAACCGGTGGCGTCCAGGAATAAATCGGCCGAGGCCTTGCCGGTTAACTGCAGGCGCCTGAAGGTGCGGTTGATGGAGGACAGACTGGACAAGTTCAGATCGTCTGTAGTCAGGACAACGCTCGGCACCTTATCCCATGGACGTATCCTTGCCTTGCCGGCAATCTCCACGGGTTTAAGATTGACAGTAAAGTGGTCAAGCTCGATGCTTTCATGGTAATGCAGTTTGCCGCCGACCTCCACTCGTGCTGGTTGTTGGGCTTCCTTGCTGTAGTAGGAGTCGAGGATGATACGACTGTCGTCCAGGTTGGCGCCCAGGGTGAAGGCGGGGACATCGAGGGTTCCATTGACTCCAATCTCCAGCTGCGCAGGTCCGGTGGCAGACCAGCCGTTCGGCAGGTTCAGAGCGGCCAGCAGATCTTCCAGCTGTGGGGTTGCACTGGCTTCCAGGCTGAGGGCCGGTTCGGTAAAAAGCTGATCGATCCGGCCATCGACCTGTAGATTGCCAAGCTCGGTATCAATCTGAGTAGCGGCCAGAGTCAGGGTTGAATTATGGAAATTCCATTCTGACTCAATTCCGGCAATTGACCAGGGTCTAGGGTCTTTCCAGGTGATGTCAGAGAATTTGATCTGGCCATTAATCTGTAATGGAGCAGTATTTTTGCCAGTTTCAGGCCACTGATGGTTGACACGCAGGCGAAGATGCTCAAGCAGCCCTGAAACAAGCCCGGCCTGGGTGATCTGATTGATAGCGGCAAAATCCGCCGTTGTGACGCTTAGGTTACAGCTTTCGAGTAGGGCGTTGAGTTCTCGGGTCGGGGTGTGCTGCAGACTGAAGTAGCCACTGGCCGGGAAGCCCAGCAATGTCCCGTCAAGCTGCTCAAGTATTTCAGCCTCCGTGGTGGATGTCCAGATGCCGTCGACATGAATCAATGGCATGCTGTTACCGGCCCGGGTTACAGTGGTAGACACCTGGGCCCCGTCAGCAGGGGCGCCATCCAGGGTCAGCTTGATGCGCCCTGATTGTGCCAGTGCCGTTTGTATGTCTGTTACCTCGATTTCAGATCTGTGGCGACCGATTTGCAGGTCAGCCTGCCAGTCAAGCTGACGCCAGTTGTCGCCGGTAAAGGGGGGCAGTATGGTTTCAAGGAGAAAATCGGCTTGTGTTTGCATCTCATGACCGGAGATAACCAGTTGGGAGGCGCGCTGTGCCTGCCAGTCATAAATAACCGCGTGGAGGTTGGTTAGATGGGCAAGCGACTCATCCTGATCGTAGATTTTGACTTCGGCATGCCTGACCGTCAGCATCCGGACGCCCAGTTGAAAGGATTGGTCTTGGACTCTCGTTATGGTTGCAGGTCGCAGCTGTTGCTTCAGGGGTAAGTGTAGAGCGGTTTTGGCCCCGAGGATTTCCACGTTTTGCAGGATAATTTGTTTGTTCAGTAGCGGCCTTAAGGCGAGGGTGGCCATGATTTGTGGAATCACCAGGTGGAATTCCTGCTCAGTACCGATTTCAACTTGATATAGATCAATAGCCAGCCCCCGACGGAATTTGAGAGATCCGGAACCGATACTCACCGGTTGTTGCAATGCCGAGCTGATCTGCTCCTCAAGGGCGTGGCGGTATTCATCCAGATCCATGCGGCTGACATAAAGTAACAACAGGGCAATACCGAGCAACCCAATCAGCAGCAGGGTGATGACAACACGAATAACCGTTATGAAGATCGCTCTCATCATAAATCTTTATATCTGTTTCGCCCTTACGGCTCATAGAAGACAAACAACACTAACTTTCATGATAGCCTGTCCAGGATCGGCCAGCAAGGGACAATAGCCGCCAATAACCTTGGGAATATCTGTGCTTTACTTGAATAAATGCCCCTGATAACATAACCAGCCCTTTGGCGGATGCCCATCCACCTGCACTGGAGTGGACCTTCTCTTCTTTCTTAAGATAAGTCAACGATAGGTCATGAAGATCAAGCGTCTAGACATTTTCGGATTTAAATCCTTTGTCGACAAGGTCTCTATTGAGTTTGAGCCGGGGATTACCGGTATCGTCGGCCCTAATGGTTGCGGCAAGAGCAATATCCTTGATGCGATCCGCTGGGTCATGGGGGAGCAAAATGTCCGCCATCTGCGTGGTCGGACGATGGAAGATGTCATTTTTGGCGGCAGTGAAACCCGCAAGCCCACCGGTCTGGCAGAAGTTTCCATGATCTTCGATAACAGCGATGGTAATTGTCCGGCGGCGTATAAGGATTTCGCCGAAATCATGGTAACACGCAAATTATATCGCAGTGGCGACAGCGATTATCTGATCAATAAAACCCCTTGTCGGTTGCTGGATATTAATGAGCTGTTCATGGATACCGGAGTAGGGGCGCGTGCCTATTCGATTATTGAACAAGGCAAAGTTGGTGCTCTGGTCAGTGCCAAGCCGGAAGAGCGGCGCAGCTTGATTGAGGAGGCAGCCGGGGTTACCAAATACAAGTCACGCAAGAAAAGTGCCCTGCGCAAGATGGATGCAACACGCCAGAACCTGATTCGCCTGGCTGACATTATTTCTGAAGTTCGGCGCCAGATCGGTAGTCTGCAGCGCCAGGCCGGTAAAGCGGAGAGGTTTCGCGAGTTACGCCGTGAGTCGCGCCAGATTGAGCTCAGTCTCAGCGGTAATCGTCTGCAGCGCCTTGATGAGGAAGTGGCCCTGCTGGAACAGCAGGAGAAACACGAAGCAGATATCCTCGAACGGCTTGATGGCCAATTAGAAGCGGGGGACCTGCGCCTGGAAGAGCGGCAGCTGCAACTTGCCGCAGCCGAAGGGGATTATCATCAGGCCCAACAGCTGGAGTATCAGGCCGGCGCCGATATTACGCGCCTGGAAGGTGAACTGGGACTGATAGAGCGCCAGCAGGAGCAACTGCAGGAACAGGATCAGCAGACACGCAGCGAACTGGAACAATGCACTCTGCGCCTTGCTGAGCTCGAGAATGAAGCCTGTGAGTTACAGACGCAGCAGCAGGAATCGAAGGATAGCCTGAGCGACCTTGAAGATAAAACCCGCAACGCTGAAGCGGAGCTAAATCAAGCTTTAGAGCGCGATCGACAGGCCAATGAGCGCTATGAGCAGGGTCGCCGAGAGCTGATGGAACAATTTACCAAGGCCAGTCGCCTGCAGAATCGCCGGGAAGAGGTTGAGCGCCGTCTGACTGCGGAAAAACAACGTCAGCAGCAGCTGCACCAGGAGTTGTCCCAGATTGATCAGCGTCAGCGTGAACTGGATGAACAGACACATCAACTTGCCGGCCGGCGCAGCGCTGTCAGTAACAGCATTGAGTCGTTGCAGGAACAACAACAGGGGCTGCAGGAAGAGCTTGAGGTGATAAAAAACAATCTGGAGCAGCAGCAGGTCGTGGTTAATAGTAGTCGCCAGGACCTTGAGCAGTTGCGCTCCCGTTATGAGTCCCTCGAAGAGTTGCAGCAGCGCCGTGAAGGCTGTGGTGAGGGGACGCGCGCTTTATTGGCCGCAGACGCAGACCGCCGCATTGTTGCTGATCTGTTGCGCGTTGATGCAGCCCATGAACTTGCGGTAGAGAGCGTGCTGGGAGAGCGTTTACAGGCGGTGCCATTGAGCCCGACCGAGGCACCGTTGACCAGCCTTGAGCTGTTGCAGCAACAACAGGTGCGTGGTCTGATGTTGCTGACTCATCAACAGATTGCTGCTGGTGTTACTTCGCCGGGTGTTCCTTTGCTCGATCTGGTTTCCCCGGTTGCCGGCGCCGAACAGCTAGTTGCGCAACTGCTCAGCGGCGTTTTTTGGGTTGACGCAGTCGTTGATCATCTTGACCAGCCCCTTGCTGTCGGAGTGACATTGGTTGACCGGGCCGGAACCTGTCTGGATTGGCGCGGCATATTAAATGGCGGTTCCATGGCGGCATCAGCAACGGGACTGTTGCGTCGTCAACGCCAATTGGAGGACCTGGTTGAACGTATTGCCGAACTGGAGTTAAAACACCGCAGTCAGGAACGTGAACTGGAGCAGGCTCAGGATCGTTTGAGCGAAACCGAAGAGATGTTGGCCCGACTTCAGGGAGAAATCCATCGGTTTGAGTTGCAGTCCCTGGAACTGGGAAAGGATCACCAGGCTCTGGATAAGGAGCAGGATAGTCTGGCCCGGCGTCGGCAACTTCTTTCCTTTGATCTGGAGCAGATTGACGAAGCCCACAGCGGCCTGCTGGCAGAATTGGCAGAGTGCCTGGCCGGGCGTGATACGGCACTGGCACTGCAGCAACAGCTTGAACAACAACAACAATACGATCAGCAGGGGCTAAGCTTGTTACGGCAGGAGGTTGATCGTTACCGGGAGGCGCTGACCGGTTATCGGGTTGCTTTTGCCTCTCTTCAGCAGCAACGCCAGGCGGCAGATCAGGCTCTTGGCCGGGTTGACCGTCAGTGCCATGAATTACGTGAACGGCGGCAGAACCTTGAACAGCGATTATTACAGCAGGAGTCTTCGCGTACGCAGATACAACAGAGACAATCCCTGATCCGCGCTGAACTTGATCAGCGTCTTGATGACAGACAAACACAATTGCAAGAGACGGCGCGCCTGCAGCAGGCCTATCAGCAGCTGCGTGAAGAGCTTGATGAGCAGCGTGAGCAGTTGCGGCGTTTGCGTAGTGATGCCGAGGAAGCACGCAAGACCGTTGCACGTTTGCAGTTACGCCAGCGCGAACAGCAACTAGAGGCGGAGCACCTGTTTCAGGGGGTACAGGAGCGCTATGCGGTCGATCTGCGTCTGCATCAGGTGCCCCGGGCCACAGCTGAGGAGCTTGAACGTCAGCAGCAGCAACTGCAGCGTCTTCAACAGAAAATTGCCGATCTGGGGGAAGTGAACCTGATGGCAATCGAAGAATATGAGGAGCAGCAAAAGCGCTATGATTTTCTTGTCGGCCAGCGTGATGACCTTAAACTGTCGCTGGACGATCTGGAAAAAGCTATCGCCCAGATTAACCGTACGACCCGTAGGCGCTTTAAGGAAACTTTTGATCAGGCCAATGAAATGTTCCGCCAGGTTTTCCCCCGGTTGTTCCGTGGTGGTCAGGCAGAATTACGACTGACCGACGAAAGCGACCTGCTTGAAAGCGGAATAGACATCATTGTCCAGCCTCCGGGCAAGCGTCTCCAGAACGTCAACCTGTTGTCAGGTGGAGAAAAAGCCCTGACGGCTGTTGCCTTGATTTTTTCATTATTTCTGCTCAAACCGACGCCGTTCTGTGTTCTCGATGAGGTTGATGCCCCATTAGATGATGCCAACATCGATCGCTTTGCGGAAATGGTGCGCGAAATGACAGATCGCTCACAGTTTATTCTGATTACTCACAGTAAACGCACCATGGGCGTGGTTGACACTCTTTATGGCGTTACCATGCAGGAGCCTGGTGTCTCGCGACTGGTTTCGGTGCGGATGAATGACTATGTGCCGGCAGGGCGGGATGAAGAAGCAGGGCATGTCGTTGCCAAGGCCTGATCGCCACAGGAGAAAAGGACTATGTCGTTTAAAGCGGTTCTGAATCAGTTGTTGCAGGAGGTTCCAGGCTCTCTCGGGGTGATTATCGTCGATTGGGAAGGGGAGGCTGTTGATCAGGCAACACGCATCGGCGAATATGATATCAAGATCCTGGGAGCCCATCAGGGGATCATCCTGACCTTGCTGCGCGAGGCTCTGGAGCGTATGGGTTCCGATTGCCCTGAAGAGGTGGTTATTCGTACGCAGCAGGGAACGACCTTGATTCAACCCCTGACCGAGGATTACCTGCTGATTCTGCAGTTGCAGCAGGGGGCGCTGGTAGCCCGGGCGGCACAAAAGTTGCGCCATTGTGCCGAGTGTCTGTACGATGATATCGTCCTGTAGGGCTCCCTTGGGATGCTGGTGATAGCCGGCGTCCTGCATGAACTTTAACCTTGTTTGGAATAATGAATATGAGTTGGTACGATCTGGTGGATAAGGTCAGAACCCTGACCGTTGATGATGTTCTCGAAAAGTTTACCGGTTTTATTGAGCTGCTGACCCAGTGGTTGGAAACCCTTGGTGTTCCGGCAGAACATCTGGTGGTGACGGCCTGGGGAGTACTGTACCTGATAGCAACGCTGATAGCCTTGCTGCTGGTGCTGTTGATGTTGAAGATCGTCCGCCGCCCGTCAAAGAAAAAGAAACCTTCCCGGGAACCGACTGAGCCGGAGCCTGAAGTCGAGCCGGAACCCGAAGTCGAACCGGAACCCGAAGTCGAACCGGAACCCGAAGTCGAACCGGAACCCGAAGTCGAACCGGAACCCGAAGTCGAGCCGGAACCCGAAGTCGAGCCGGAATCCCGCCTCA
>JAWOFG010000210.1:0-8358 GCA_046482365.1 Pelovirga sp.
CGGCATCAAGGGCAATCCGCGTCATTTCGACAGCCTCCTTGCCGTTGGCGGCTATATGCACCGAACCGTAGGTTTTGAGAATTTCCAGCAACAGCAGGCGACAGGTAAAATCATCTTCGACAATCAGGGTTCTCATGAGGTGGTTTCCTTTTTTTCGATAGGGTCGATAAAGTGATCCAGTTGTTCAGCTAGTGACATAAATTCCGTACGTAATTGCGTCAACAGTTCAGCGGCGGGGTCAAACTCTCCGGCTTTTAGAGCTTGTTCCAGTAATGCCGCCACATTCCGCAGCCTTCCAGCGGCAATGGTTGCCGCCGCGCCCTTGATACTGTGAGCCGGCAGGGCCGCGCCCGAAGAGTCTGCTGCCGCCAGGGCTGCCGCCAGCTCGTTAAGGCGCTCGGGCACATCGGTCATAAAGCCCTGCACCAGGGCCACTGCCAGTTCCCTGTCGCCATCTACCTGCTCAAGCAGGGTAATATGATCAAACACCATCGTCGCATCGAACGTGGCTGCCGTGTCCTGGGCATTGCTGGTTTTGCTGCTCGTGTCCGGCTGATCCGGCAACAGCCATTTATCGAGCATGGCCACCAGCAGTGACGGCGTTATCGGCTTGGGCAGATAATCATCCATGCCCGCCTGCAGACATTTTTCCCGATCTTGCGGCAGGGCATTGGCGGTGAGGGCAACAATGGGAACCTGTTGATCGCGGACGCCACTGTCTGGACGCCGGATCCGCGCTGTGGCTTCATAACCATCCAGCTTCGGCATCTGGCAATCCATCAGCACCAGGTCAAAATAACGCGCCTGCAATGCCTCCAGTGCCTGGACACCATTGTCAACCGCAACAACCGTCAGACCGAACTTTTCCAACAGACTGCGGGCAAACAACTGGTTGGTGAGATTGTCTTCTACCAGCAATATGCTGAAGTTGCCATCAGCATAACGCCCCCGGTAAGATGGCGCGGGCGCTTGCACCGGCACCGACCCGCGGTCTTGCTGCTGCTGTTGCGGACGTTCCAATGTGACCGTAAACCAAAAACAGGAACCTTTCTGTGGCCGGCTTTCGACGCCGATATCTCCACCCATCAACATCACCAGGTGTTTTGATATGGCCAGCCCCAGGCCGGTGCCACCGTGTTTGCGCGTCGATGACGCATCAAGCTGACTGAATTTGTGAAACAGCAGATCGACCTTATCCGGCGCAATACCGATGCCGGTGTCATTGATTGCAAAACGCAACACAACCTGATCTGGTGATTGCCCTTCCAGCGTGACATGGACCGAGACCCCGCCGGCATCGGTGAACTTGATACTGTTGCCGATCAGGTTGGTCAACACCTGCCGTAAACGCCCGGGATCACCCTTGAGCAGGGTCGGCACGGCGGCGTCAAGATCACAGGTAAAAGTGAGGTTTTTCTGTTGCAACGGCTGTTCCATGACTGCACTTAAATCGCCAAGCAACCGGGACAGATCAAAATCTACCGATTGAAAACTCATCTGCCCCGCCTCGATTTTGGCAATATCGAGAATATCGTTGACGATACGCAGGAGCGCCTCACCACTGGAGTGCAATGCCTCCATATAGCGGCGTTGTCCCAGGTCAAGATCGGTATCCAGGAGCAGATCGGTCATCCCGATAATGCCGTTCAGGGGGGTGCGGATTTCATGACTCATGTTGGCGAGAAACTCGCTTTTGGCGATATTGGCGGCCTCGGCTTTAAGGGTCATTTCGTTGGCGTGAGCAACAGCGGCTTCCAGCTTCTGGTTGGTGGCCACCAGGGCCTTACGCGCCTGCTTGCGGTCCTGCAACACGCGCCATTCACGCAGCGAGCGTTCAACCACGCGCGGCATGGCCTTGAAATTTTCCGGGGTTTTGACAATATAATCGAGGGCCCCGGCCTTGATCGCTTCCACCGCCAGGGTCTCGCTTCCCTGGGAGGTCATGATCAGAATCGGATAGGAATCTGGTGGTGCTGTTTGCCTGAGGTAGTCGATGGCCTGCCCGTCCGGCAGATTCAGATCAAGCAGGAGCAGATCAGGAGTGAAATCATCAAGCTGGTGACGGCATTGACCAAGGCTCTCGGCGATGACAATATCGAACCTGGTTTCACTCGCGAGCAGGTTGCGCTTTATCATGGTCGCGTGCGACTGTTCGTCTTCAACCATCAGAATGTTAATGTGATCATGACTCATCAACATCTATTTTTACCCTGTCTTCAGCTTGCAGCAGGTTTTTACTCCGGGCCGGCAATACCAAGCTGAATTGAAAAAATACTTGACAACTGCGTAACAAGAAAACAATCATAAGCATACACTAATAATGTTGACAGTCAATAAAATTTAACGGTTGGATCGTACCCTGGAATAATTGAAACGAGAGGAATGATGGATAAATCAACAACAGGCTCCGCGCAGCCCGTCAGGGTATTGCTGATTGAGGACGACCCAGCCAACGCTGCGCTGTTACAACGTCAATTGAGTCGCTCCGGCGATACCTCCTTGACCCTCTGCCACGTTGATTGTCTGACCGCGGCGAACGACCGCCTCAATGACGGCTTGCGACCGGACGTGGTTCTTCTTGATCTGAACCTTCCCGAATCACAGGGGCCGGATACGGTTCACCGCTGCCGGGCGCTCACCGATGCACCGATCGTCGTCCTGACGGCCCTCAATGATCCACGGATGACACAGGCCGCCATTGATGCCGGTGCCGAGGACTACCTGACCAAGGGCGCTGAATTTTCCGTACTCAACCGCGCTATCCAGTACGCCATACTGCGCCATCGGCGCGATGCTGATGCCCGTCTGACCTCAACGGTGTTCAGCCATGCCCGTGAAGGCATCGCCATTACTACCGCCAACGGAATGATCGTCAATGTCAATGACACTTTTTGCAAAATAACCGGCTACCGGCGCGACGAGGTGATTGGCAAAAATCCCCGCGTACTTAAATCCGGCAGACACGATCATCTTTTTTATGAACATATGTGGCAGTCGCTTATCAATGATGGCTACTGGTCAGACGAAATCTGGAATAAACGCAAAAACGGCGAGATCTATCCGGAGCAGCTCACCATCAGTGCGGTACGTGACAGCTACGGCAATATTCAGCACTATGTCGCCCTGTTCATGGATATTTCCGACCGGAAAAAGGCTGAACAGGAGCTGCTGGAAACCAATCGCCAACTCCACGAAGCCACCAGCCGTGCCAACGAAATGGCCGTTCAGGCGGAAATTGCCAGCGCCGCAAAAAGCGATTTTCTCGCCAATATGAGCCACGAGATCCGCACCCCCATGAACGGGGTTCTGGGGATGGCCGGGCTGCTCCTTGACAGCGGGCTCAACAGCGAGCAGTTACGTTATGCCAAAACCATCCGCAGCAGCGGCGAGGCATTGCTCCATTTGATCAACGACATCCTCGATTTTTCCAAGATCGAAGCCGGAAAGCTCAATCTTGAACATATCGACTTTGATCTGCAGGTTCTGGTTGAAGACATTGTTACTGCTATGGCCGTTCAGGCGCAGACAAAGAATCTGGTATTTATCTGTGATCTGGACCCGGCCACCCCCCGGTTATTGCGCGGTGATCCGGGACGCATTCGCCAGATCTTTACCAATCTCCTTGCCAACGCCGTCAAGTTTACTGATAGCGGGGAAGTTGCCCTTATCATCAAGGTAGCTGACGAATCTGCAGAGCAGCTGCTGCTCAACTGCCGGGTTCGTGATACCGGTATCGGCATCCCGGAAAACAAACGTGACCGTCTGTTCAAAAGCTTCAGCCAGGTTGACACCTCAACAACACGAAAATTTGGCGGTACCGGCCTGGGGCTGGCCATATCCAGACATCTGGCCGAAATGATGGGGGGCTCTGTTCAGCTCGAAACTCAGGTCGACAAGGGATCGACCTTCACCGTCAGCCTGCGCCTGGACAAACAGCAGACAAAAACGCCGGAAGATACCATCTCCACCGGCCTGGCTGGCGTTCGCGTGCTGATTGTCGATGACAACACGAGCAGTGCCCAGCTTCTTCAGCGCCGCTTCAGCTACTGGCGGATGCATCCACAGATCACCGACAAGGGCACTGACGCCCTGGCTTTGCTGCGGCAACAGGCACTGGGGGAAAGTCCCTTTGACCTTGTCGTTATCGACAACCAGATGCCGGATATGGATGGGGAAACCCTCGGCCGTACGATCAAAAAGGATCCACTCCTGCAATCGGTCAGAATGATCATCCTGACGGCATTCGGCGTGCGCGGGGATGCAAAACGCTTTACCGACCTTGGCTTCAACGGCTATCTGACCAAGCCGGTATTGAACAGCGATCTCTACAAGGTTCTCTGTGAAACTCGGTCTCAGAAAGTGACTGACAGCAGTACAGCCACCATCGCTACCCGCAAAAAAAATGAAATGCGCAACCTGTTCGCAGGCTGCACGGCGCGCATTCTGCTGGTGGAAGACAACCCGGTCAATCAGCTGGTTGCCATGGGCATGTTGAATAAACTTGGCCTGCGAGCAGATGCCGTTGCCAATGGGGCTGAGGCCCTGCATGCCCTGGAAAAGTTCCCTTACGATCTGGTTTTGATGGACGTGCAGATGCCGGTGATGGACGGCATTGAGGCCACCAGAAGAATCCGTTCCTCTCTTTCCCGGGTAAAAAATCGCCAGATACCCATTATTGCCCTGACCGCCCACGCCCTGCCCGGCGACCAGGAACAGTGTCTGAAAGTCGGAATGAACGCCTACGTCAGCAAACCCCTTGTGCCGGCGATTCTGGCAGAAGAGCTGCGCCGCCAGCTTGGTCCGGCACCATCGCGGGAGCAGCTTAGCGCCGGCGCAGCAGCGACTGCAGAAACAACGGCCATCTTCGACCGCAAGAGTTTACTGGAGCGACTAATGGGAGATGCTGAACTGCTCGACAGCAGCCTGCAGATTTTTATCGCGGACGTGCCGAAACAGATCAGTATGTTAAACGGGTTCATCGAACAGCGCGATATGACGGAAGCGGCAACAACCCTGCACCGCATCAAAGGCGCCGCCGCCAATGTCGGAGCACAGCGGATAATGGCTACGGCTCGGACGATGGAATCAGCAGTCAGCAGCAGCAACAGGGATGATCTGGATTCGCTGCTGTCACAATTGAAAGAGCACTTCCGGGAATTTCAGGATCACACCAGGGGGCGCGACTAGCCCCTTAACAGGGAGTTGACACAACTCTGCGGTCAAAACGGGCTTCAATACGGCGGCCA
Organism: Pelovirga sp.; assembly: GCA_046482365.1. Classification (GTDB taxonomy): domain Bacteria; phylum Desulfobacterota; class Desulfuromonadia; order Desulfuromonadales; family Geopsychrobacteraceae; genus Pelovirga. Next base: position 5,247 of record JAWOFG010000210.1, read on the forward strand.
TCATCGCCGAAGGTCAGCTTTTGGGCGTATAACCGGGCAATATTGATGCCGCGCCCGCACGTGGCATCAGGGTCGGGAAGCTCGCGGCGGATACGTCTCCAGTCATAACCCTCCCCTTCATCCGTCACCTGCAGACAAATCCAGCGGCGCCCGATCGTCATACAGAATCCGACACGAGTATCCGGAGACAGGTTGTTGCCGTGCAAAATGGCATTATTGAGCAATTCCCTGGCGACCAGTTCGACAGCAAAGAGATGGCCAGCCAGGCCATGTTGCTGCAAAAGATCGGTAATCTGTAAACATACCGGTTCAACACAACAGGTCTGCGAGCGTAATTGCAGCTGCAGTTTCGAGGGTTTGCTTGTCACAATTCAACACCTAACAGCAGAATGTCGTCATGGATTTTTTTTGTCGAACTTAAGGTTCTCACCGTATCATTTACCAGGGTTTTCAGCGCTGTTCCCTGGGATACTGTTGCCAGGTGAGCCAGGAGTTCAGCGCTGCCGGTTTCATGGTTGGTCTCAATTTCAATCAGGCCATCCGAATAGAGCAGCAGACGGTCACCGGCGGCCAGTTGCAGATCACAGCTGTCGAATACGACCTCATCAAAAACCCCGAGGATATCACCCTGTTGTTCGACACAATAAGCAGGGCTGCCATCCGCCGGCATCACTATGACCGGGGGATGAGCGGCGCTGACCAGAGTAGCAACCTGGCTGCGACGATTAACGCGCACATAGCTCATGGTAAAAAATACCCCCTGGGGCAAAATGCGGCGCAGGCTTTTATTGACCGCCAGGCAGATGTCGCGAGGATGGTTAATCGGATGAGCGTTTTCAGTAATCAGGGTTTTCAGCGCCGCGGTCCAGAACGAAGCGGCGAGATCGTGACCACTGGCATCAGCAACAATATAATCGAAAAAATCCTCCCCCACCGGGACCACATCATAAAAATCGCCGCCGGCCTCAAGAGCCTGATGCAGAACGACCTCAAAACGGGCATCGGGGTAGGTTTTGCTGCCAGGCATGATCGCGCTCTGGGCTCCGGCCAGTCGCTGCACCCGCTCAGCCTGCAATTCCGCCAGTTGTTCATAAGCACGGCGTAAGCGCAAATGAGTGGTCACCCGCGCGATCAATTCGGCTCCGGCAACGGGCTTGGTAATATAGTCAACACCACCGGCTTCGAAAGCACGGATCTTGGTATCAGTTTCACTGTGAGAAGAGATATAGATAACCGGTGTTCCCGCTACTCTGGGAACTTGCTGCAAAGCCGAGCAGATATCAAAGCCATTGCCGTCCGGCAAACTGATATCGAGAAGTATCAGATCAAATGACAAGCTGCCGATTTTAACCATCGTTTCGGCGCGGGTAAAAGCGCAGCAGGTACGAAATCCCTGACGTTCGAGAATTTTCTGAATAATCCGGCTGGTGCCGGGATCATCTTCGACAATCAGGATATGCGACGTTGTGACCATGGCCGTTGTTACATTTTGCATCATGAAGGGCGTCCTCAGCTTGTTTTCAATGGAGCAATTGTCTGCCACCGGCGCGTTTTTCGCCACGGAACTGGCGTTATCGGCAGACAAACGCGGAACCAGTGGCCACCTCCTGCTTTTACCGATCCTCCCCAGTCCCCCGTTATCAAGGCAGAGGCAACGGTAAAGCCGGGCAGGTACGAGACCCGTGCCTACGGCTCAATCTGATAAAAGACCGAGCGATGGTAACGCTGGGGTTTGTACTCGGGACACAGCCCGGCAATGGATTCAGTCGATCCGACCAGCAGCGCCCCATCCTTTGCAAGCACGCGGCCAAGATTACGAAATAGTTTGATCTTATCCTTTTCGTTAAAATAAATTGCCACATTGCGACAGAAAATCAGATCAAATGGAACCGGAAACGTAAAAGGTTCTAGCAGGTTCATGGTACGAAAACTGGTCATGGCACGCACCTCGTCACGGATTTTCCACTGACTTCCTTCGCTGATAAAATACTTGCGCACAGAATCATCCCTGATCCCGCGCCCCAGTTCGAGGTTACTGAAATAACCATGGCTTGCCTGGGCAACGGCGTGATCGGAAATATCCGTACCAAGAATACGAACATCGTAACCGTTCAACGAACCCAGCAGTTCTTTGATAACGATGGCGATACTGTAAACCTCCTGACCAGTTGAACAGGCAGCGCTCCAGATACGAATCGGCGTCGTCCGCCCCATACTATTGGTGCGCCGCCGATCGATCAGCTCCGGGAGCAGTTTATGCCGCAACAGTTCAAAGGGCGACTGATCGCGAAAAAAAGAGGTCTCGTTGGTCGTAACTGCATCAATAACCCGGCGCCGTAGCGCCCGTGAAAAATCACTGGTGACCTTACGGTGCAGATCTGAAAAATCTACCGCACCACACTCTTTCAACAACCCCTGAAGGCGTGTTTCAATCAGATAACCCTTGCTGTTATCCAGGTGAATACCGCAAATTTCGTAAATATACTGCTGCCAGACGGCAAATTCCCGGGGCGAGAGGGAGACACTCATATTCTTATACTTTACAGAGTTTGATAATCTGCCCGGCAATCTGATCAAGGGGTAGAACCAGATCGACAGCACCGCTCTCTACGGCACTTTTAGGCATTCCATAGACAACACAGGAGGCTTCATCCTGAGCAATGGCATAACAGTTATTACGCTTCAGCAGACGCAGTCCAGTGGTACCGTCACTGCCCATACCGGTAAGGATAACCGCAAGGACCGGCCCGGTGAATACCTGCGAGACTGACCGAAACAGATAGTCAACAGCCGGCCGACAATAGTTCTCGGGCGGATCGTCGGTTATTTTCAACACCAGATCCTGGTTATCGCGGGCCAGCTTCATCTGCCTGCCCCCGGGAGCAATATAGACGCAGCCGGATTTTATTCTGTCATTGTCGGCAGCTTAATCCTTTGGTATGAATCCGGCTCGGCAGATTATTTATTCAAAACAGGCAGTTGCCTGCTGACGTGCAAAGAGCCTCGCTCAGTGATCATTTTTTCGGCAAACAGGACAAACGGTTAGGACAACACCCACTTATCAGCACCCATCAACAACCGCTTGACTGGTTATCAACAGCAGCTGTTTATA
>JAWOFG010000133.1:0-4036 GCA_046482365.1 Pelovirga sp.
ACGGAGCTGGCAGCGGTGGCTGAGGTCATCGATGGAATCGATGTGACCAATGCCATAGATGTGAAGCGTCTTGTCGATAAGCTGCACGGCACAACCATTGATCTGCTTATCAATAACGCCGGCCTGCTGAACGATGAGGTGCTCGGCCAGCTTGATTTTGATTCAATCCGTCTGCAGATGGAAATCAATGCCTACGCGCCATTGCGTATCAGCGAGGCTTTGTTACCGAACCTTGTTACCGGCAGTAAAATCGCCCTGATTACCAGTCGCATGGGCTCTATTGCCGACAATGATTCCGGCGGACGTTACGGTTACCGTGCGTCCAAGGCCGCCCTCAACGCGTTTGGCAAGTCTTTGGCTGTCGATTTAAGGGACCGTGGCATCGCGGTGGCGTTACTGCACCCCGGTTATGTTAAAACGCGGATGGTCAATTTTGGCGGCCTGATCTCACCCGAAGAGTCAGCCGCTGGATTGGCACAGCGAATTGCCGCGTTGAACCTTGAAAACAGTGGCTCCTTCTGGCACAGCAATGGTGAGGAATTGCCCTGGTAGCAGGCGAATCTTTTTATGAAAGCACACGATGGTGACTCTGCTACATAAAGAACGCCTCGATACCGTGGTTGATGCACTCTGTACCTGCGGTGCCTCATCGGTGCTGGACCTGGGGTGCGGGCCGGGAGAATTGCTGCTGTTGCTGGCCGAGCAGCCGCAGTTTCGTCGCATCGTTGGTATTGACACCTCACAGGACGTATTACAGGAAGCCAGACATCTGCTGACTGTTCACCAGCATCCGCCGGATGGCCGGCGGATGCGTCTTTACCAGGCCTCTTTTACCGATTTTATTGAAGATTTAAAGGGGTTCGATGCTGTTGCTCTGATCGAGACCATAGAGCATCTCCCCCCGGGACGTCTTTCCCTGTTGGAGCGTGCCGTGTTTGTCGGCTATGCACCGAAAACGGTGATCATGACCACTCCCAACAGCGAATACAATCCCCTCCACGGCATGGCTCCAGGACAATTTCGTCATCCTGATCATCAATTCGAATGGGATCGGCAGAAATTCCGCCGCTGGGCGCTAGGAGTGGCCGGGCGCGCCGGCTACCAGGTGCGTTGTAGCGATATTGGTGAGGTCGATACGCGATTGGGCGGATCCTCTCAAATGGCCGTGTTCAGCCGTACCTGTTAAGGGCCGGCCGCATCACTTGGACGTTTTTTTCTTTTTGTCGCTTTTTTTTGATTCTTTCGTCGTTGCTACTTTTTCCGGTTTACAAACATCGCCTTTACTCCGGGTGAATGCGTCGCATTTTTTGCAGACATACGTTGCCTTGTTTTTTTTGACTTCCGATTTACCTTTTAGACAGCTCATCTGCTAACCTTTTAGACACTCGTTGTATAAAACTCTGGGGGGACATAATACCGTTTTCGCATTGGAAACGGTTCCTTTCCGGACGAAAACCGGATGTATTTGCAGTGCGGTAAGGGCGTACTTAAGCATAATTAACCAGAATGGTCAGTTATTGCAAGCCATGACTGACGAATGCGGGAGGAGCAACATGAAAAAATTGACTCTGATACGCCATGCCAAGTCTGACTGGAGCAGCGGCGCGGCAAGCGACTTTGATCGCCCCCTGAATCCCCGTGGGAATAAAGCGGCACCGCTGATGGCCGAACGTATCCTGATGCGTGGCAGCATTCCGGATCTGCTGGTCAGCAGTCCGGCGCGTCGAGCCTTTGAAACAGTGGAATTGCTGGCACACGAACTTGATGCATCACAAGAGCAGATAGTTTTTCATCGCGATATTTATGAGGCTTCCCTGACAATGCTGGTCGAGACTGTCCGCCAGCTGCCTGCACAGGAGCATATAGCGTTGATCGGCCATAACCCCGGACTGAGTGAGTTGGGCCTGTGGCTATGTCCGCAGGCTCCTGAATGGTTACCAACCTGTGCGGTGCTGGAACTGAATCTTGCAGTTGTAGACTGGTCAGCAGTGTCGCCAAATTGTGCGACGCTGCTCTACTATGATTATCCGAAGAAATAAAGGAGCGGATAATGAGTGCAGCTAATGGAAAATCCAGGGAAAAAAAGCATAGACAGCGGCGAAAATATGAGCGTGATAGCGGCGAACGGTGCCTGCCGCAGAAAACCATCGATAAAAAAACCTACCAGAAAGAACTCAAACGCCTGCAGATTGAGCTGGTCAAACTGCAGGAATGGATCCGTCAGAAAAAGCTCAAGGTGGTTGTGATCTTTGAAGGGCGCGACGCCGCCGGCAAGGGGGGTGCCATCACCCGTATTACCGAACCGCTGAATCCTCGGAGTACCAGGGTTGTTGCCCTGCCGGCACCGACGGAACGGGAGCGTAGCCAGTGGTACTTCCAGCGCTATGTGGAACAGCTGCCGACCGGCGGTGAGATGGTTCTGTTTGACCGCAGCTGGTATAATCGCGCCGGTGTCGAACGGGTGATGGGGTTCTGCAGTGAGTCCGAATATCGCGAATTCATGCGTTCCTGTCCAGAATTCGAACGGATGCTGGTACGCAGCGGCATCATCCTTATCAAATACTGGTTCTCCATCTGCAACGAAGAGCAGGAAAAACGTTTCCAGGCCCGTAACGCCGATCCGGTCAAGCGCTGGAAGCTCAGTGAAATTGATCTGCAATCCCGTTCCCGCTGGATCGACTACAGCATCGCCCGCGATGAGATGTTCGTCGATACCCACATCAAGGAAGCCCCCTGGCACCAGGTCGATGGCGATGTCAAAAAGCGCGCCCGCCTTAATGTTATTTCCCACCTGTTAAGCCAGTTTGACTATGAAGATCTGACGCCGGGACCGGTTGAGTTGCCGCAACGCTCGCCGGAAATCGGTTACGAGCGCCCGGTTATTGATGAGCCGGAATATGTGCCGGAGAGGTATTGAGTCCATGTCACGACGGAGGTCAGGTTGTGAAATTGCACCCTGATCGTCACCCCATCATCTATGTTCGTGGCTTCGCCAGGGACGATGCCGAGTTCGAAGAGACCGTGAATACCCCTACATGGGCTTTTATCTCGGCTCAACGCAGATCAGGCAATCCCATGACCGTTCTTTCTTGCCCTCTATTTTCGAGCCCACCCTGATCAGACTGATGAAAGAGTACGACTATCAGGGCGTACGCAGGGTTCTGTCGAGTCGGACAGCAACTAGTACCCTGTAACCCATAATCTATCGCATCTTGCTTGTCTTTTGACGCGTCAACTGCGTTATGACCAACGCTGATTAGCTATGGCCAGGCAGCGTCGGCCATGCCTTGGTTCCCCGCCAAAATCCAGCGCAATCTTTGCGACATTTTAAGAGTTACAGGGCACTAGGGCGAATCGGGGCGTAAGTTTGTCTGTTATATAAAAAGTTTGTTAAACTTGTAATCAGGCTGGGAACAGATTGATTGCTTACTTTTAAGGACATAATATGAAGATACTGATGGTACTGACCTCGCATGATCAACTCGGCAACAGCGGCGAAAAAACCGGATTCTGGTTAGAGGAGTTTGCTGCACCTTACTACGTGTTCAAAGATGCTGGGGCTAAGGTGACTCTCGCGTCACCCTTGGGCGGCCAGCCACCCCTTGACCCCAAGAGTGACGCTCCGGACTTTCAGACTGAAGCAACGCATCGTTTCAAGGCTGATAGTGACGCCCAGAACGCCTTGTCACAAACACTTAAATTATCTGAAGTTTCCGCCGCTGATTTTGACGCCGTATTTTACCCTGGCGGGCATGGCCCTTTGTGGGATCTTGCCGAAGATCCCTCTTCCATTGCTCTGATAGAAACGATGCTTGCCGCTGAGAAACCGGTTGCCGCAGTGTGTCACGCACCTGCTGTATTTCGGCATCCCAAGCGTTCAGAAGGAACGTCTGTGGTTCAGGGAAAAACCGTCACCGGTTTTACCAACAGCGAGGAAGAGGCCGTTGGCTTAACAGAGATTGTTCCCTTTCTGGTCAAGATATGCTCAAGCAGAAGGGTGGCAACTTTTCCAAACAGGCTGATTGGCAACCTCATA
>JAWOFG010000171.1:0-30914 GCA_046482365.1 Pelovirga sp.
GTCGATAAAAAGACAAAGGAAAGATTTAAACAGTGGATATCTGAGTAATTTGCCAGCATAGAAGTTGTGCCGCTTAATAGCAGGATGTACACCTCAGCAGGATGCGGGTTGCCGCCAAGCCCAGATCGGTATACAGGATGAGCCGCGTATGGCGCAACGATCCAGATCCTCATTCCATGAATCAGCAAACAACTCCCGTTGCAACTGTTTCCAGCTGGGCACCTTGATGGGTTTGTTCCGGCAGCATCTGTATGCCAACAGACATCCCTACAACCGTTCACTGGCCGCATTGGCCAAGGCCGAGCGTTCACCGCGGGACAGCAGAACGTGGCCGGCCAGGGGGCTGTCGCGAAAACGCTCGACGACATAGGTCAGGCCGTTGCTGCAGGCATCGACATAGGGATTATCGATCTGTTCCGGATCGCCGGTCAGGACAATTTTAGTTCCCTCACCGGCCCGTGAAACGATGGTTTTTACCTCATGGGGCGTGAGGTTCTGCGCTTCGTCAACAATCATATACTGGCGTGGAATGGAACGCCCACGGATATAGGTCAGCGGTTCAACCGAAATGATATCAAGATCCTTTAGCTCCTGATGACGGCGATGTTTATTGCGACCGTGAACATCCGTCAGTAACAGGTCCAGATTGTCGTTGATCGGCTGCATCCAGGGCGACAGCTTTTCTTCAACGTCACCGGGCAGAAAACCAAGATCCCGTCCCATGGGAAACACCGGTCTTGATACCAGCAGCCGTTTGTAGGCGCTCGCTTCGGTGACCATATATAGTCCTGCTGCCAGAGCCAGCAAGGTTTTACCGGTGCCGGCGCGACCGATCAGGGTGACCAGGTGGATATCTGGATGGGTCAACAGCTCCAGCGCAAATTTCTGTTCCAGATTACGTGGTTGAATGCCCCAATAACCTTCTTTTGGAGCTGCCTGTAAAGGAAGGACGGCGTCCTGACGAGGGTCATAGCGCCCGATCGCCTTCTGGCGTTCATTATCAACCGCCTGCAGGGTCATGCAACTGTGGGGAGGCAACAGCGTTTCATTGATGTGGAGTCGCTGATCACGAAAAAACTGATCGATCTGGGAGCTCACCAGATCGATGTTGAGGGCACCGGTATATAGATCCGCCAGAGAGATTTTGTCGGTCTCATAATCCTGTGCCACGATACCAACGGCATGAGCCTTGATGCGCAGGTTGATGTCCTTGGTCACCAGTATGACCTGATTGCTGCGTTTCTGTTTTTCCTGCAGCGCCAACGCCAGCAGCTGGTGATCGACGCTGGGAGTGCGAAGTTCCTGCGGCAATTCCTCGATGCAGCCATTGGTCATCACCACCACCCGCAAGCGCCCACCATTGCTCAGTTCTACCCCGCCATTGGTCAATATCCCGGTCTGACGCAAACGATCCAGCTCCCGTGACACCTGACGAGCATTGCGCCCGTTTTCATTGCCGTCTTTTTTAAAGCGATCCAGCTCTTCAATCACCCCCAGAGGCAAAACCACCTCATGTTCTTCAAAACAGAAAATCGACGCGGCGTCATGCAGCAGAACATTGGTATCCAGAATGTAGACCTTTTCCATCGAGACAACCTCCTTTGGGCAGGGGTGCTGGGAAAAATCATTACGACAGGATGATTACTTGGAAATATGTAAGGAGTATTGACAGGGAATGTTAAAAAAAGATGTGGTTTCTAAAAAAATGAACCGGGACGCTCATCAACTACTAACCCTCTTACAATACCAAGGTAACAGAGATCGACGAGTCTCCTGATGCTGGTAAACTCAGCATCAGGATTGGGGGCGCTCATATGACATTGGATGGAAGACATGATTTCACCGATCAATATCACGATTGCAGAACAACATTTGGCGCAATCAATTCCGCAAGTGGGTAGTGAACTCAAACAGATGTTCGATGATATTATTTGTCATCGTCGTTTAACCCCCCATTTTCAGCCCATCGTGGATCTTCAGACCGGTAAAATTATCGGTTATGAGTCCCTGATACGTGGCCCATCCGACTCACCGTTGCATCCTCCCGGCGTATTGTTTGAGACGGCCATCAGACTCAATCGTCTGGTTGAACTGGAAATCCTTTGTCGCGACACAAATATTGAGTTTTTTTCGCGACTACAACTTCCCGGCAAACTGTTCTTGAACATCAGTCCCAAAGCCCTGATGGAGCCGGACTTCCCACGGGGATTCACCAAGCAATCAATTCATAAACATGGCCTTGACAGCAACCGACTGGTCATTGAATTAACCGAAGACTTTCCGATTTTCGATATTGAAGTGGTTCGGCAGAACCTGGAATACTATCGCAATACCGGCTTCCAGGTTGCCCTGGACGATCTGGGGACTGCCTATGCCGGATTACGTCTCTGGTCTGAGCTTAAGCCCGATTATGTCAAATTTGACAAATATTTCATTCAGTCTATCAACCGCGACCCTCATAAAAAATATCTGATACAAAGCCTGCAGGATATAGCTGCCCAGGTCGGCTGCCAGACCATTGCTGAAGGGGTCGAAACTATCGAGGAATATTATACTGTCCAGGCAATTGGAGTGACCTATGGACAGGGTTATTACTTTGGCCGTCCAGCCTCAGCGCCGGCGATCAGTCTGCCGGCGGAGATATTGCTGCAACAACCAAATAAATTGACCACCAATTATGAATGGGGAACCGTAACCGTTTCCTGTTTGCTCAAAATCGTTCCGACCATTCAATCAGGAATAACCCTGAATGAGGTTGGTGATCTGATGGAAAAATACCCGGAACTGATGAGCCTGCCGGTGGTTGATGGTGATGTTGCGATAGGCATCCTCCAACGACGTCAGGTTTGGGATCTATTGGCCAGTCGCTATGGTCGTGATCTGTTTGGTAAAAGCCCTATCTCATCTCTTGACATTATTAGTACTAAAGTCTTGCGAACTGAAATTCATACCCCGGTTGAACAGCTTAGCCAGACTATTACCAATGAGGGCGCGGAAACTCAGGACAACATTTTTATCATCCTGGAGAAAGGGCGTTATCGCGGTGTCGGTCTGCTCGTGGATCTGCTCAAACAGATTACCGAGATGCAGATTCGCAATGCACACTACGCCAACCCCTTGACCATGTTGCCGGGGAACGTTCCGATAGAAAAAAAGCTCGAGTATTACCTGGCAGAGAGTCGAGCCTTTACCGTGTGTTACTTTGACCTGGATAATTTCAAGCCGTTTAATGACGTCTATGGCTACAGCCGTGGAGACATGGCAATCCGCCTGACGGCAACAATCCTCAAGGATGGCTGCCATCCGCAAAAGGACTTTATCGGTCATATCGGTGGGGATGATTTCATCATTATCTTCTGTAGTGAGAACTGGCAGGATCGTTGCGAGCGGATACTGGCGCGGTTTGCCGGGGAGATCCTTGATCTCTACGATGCTGAGCATCGACTCGAGGGAGGAATTGAGGCGCTGGATCGTCAGGGCAATATGGTCCGTTACAACTTTATCAGCTTGTCCATCGGCGCTACCCACTATCCCGGCACCAACTCAATATCCAGTCACCACGAGATATCCTGTCAGGCTGCTGAAGCAAAAAAACAGGCCAAAAAAACACCCGGAAACTCTTTGTTTATCAATCGGCGCAGCCAACCCTGCAGTGATGACAATGATTGACCTCCTTTTACCTTATTCTCATCAGAACATAATGCCGAACCAACATTGGTTGTCTATCTTCGACTATCATCAACCGGTTTAACCATAACATTCTGGACGAGAGGCCGTTTGTCGCCAACAACTTCTTCTATAACCCTTGCCGGTGCAAGTGATGCGTCATGGCGCAGCGCTCTCGGGCTTGATCAAAACAGCCCGGTTTCGGACTTGCCGTTCTCCGCCGAGGATATTACTGCCGGTACTGAAACCGAACTGCAGGTGGTGGTAGTCGGTGACCGGGATCGGGTCGATTTGCCGCTGGAAATAGCGGCTTCGCGATTTTACGCCAATCTGCAGCGCCGCACCCTGAGTGGGGAAAGCCCGCGCAAAAATATAACCCTGCTGCAGGATTACCTGGAAAACAATCGTGAACGGATCTGGGAAAACAGCTGGGTGCGTTTTTCAAAGCGGCGCCTGTGCGACCATGCTCTGCTGGTCTGGAATCAGGATATTCTGGCCAACAAGAGCAATCCGGCCGCGGGACAACGCACGGATCTGCAGCGCTTCCATCTTATCGGCAGACAGAGTGAAGAGTGTCTCAGGATTCCGGTGAGCTATCTGCTGAAACTGGCGCTGGCAGACTTTCTCGGACGCCGGGGACATACCCAAGCCCGGATCCGGCACATCGGAGCGTCCATTCTCGACCATTTCTTAAGTGATAATACCTCGCCGGAAACTTTTTCTTTCCATGTCGAACAGCTTTCACCGTCCCGGGGAATGGGGCGTCAGGTAGCGCGGGAAACCGCCAAGCGCTACCTGCTGACACAATTACTGGTTGCCTATGCCAACCATCAGTTCGGGCTGGTGGAAGATGGTCAGAAGGTTATGGTGTATTTTTCACCGCACCCACCATTGCGTCAGCAGCATCTCAATAATTTGATTTCCGATACCTTTTATCGTCACCTCTATATGAGTCCATGCTTGTCAGGATGGAACCAGGGAGAAGAGAAGTTCCATTACATGGAACTTTGTCATCAGGTATTAAGCCGCAGTCGCCTCAACGCCGTGGCAAAACTGCGTGAGGCTGGAATCATCCTCAATAATCTAACGGTCTTGCCCAACATGTCGAATACCAGCCTGGCCAACAACGGGGTTCATCTCAGCCTCGGTAGTCGCAGCTTAAGCCATGCCCTGGCTGACCCGCGCCACGGCTTCAACTGCGGTCACGAGAAGTGGGTCGGCGATCTGGTCTGCAAATCACTGGAAATGTTTTTGCCCCTGTTCGCCACCACGTACAGTGCCGCCCCCCGGCGCCTGGCGTTCAGCGATTTTCATCCGGAACTGGCGTTGGGATTTCTGCCCCATCAGCTGGATGACACCCACCTGCGCATGCTCTGGCGACGCTGGAAAAAGAAAGCAGATATCTCCATTTTTGGTCACGCCCTGACTCCATTCGGTCCCCCCTGGCTGGATCGCGGATTAAGCCGGCTATGTTCATTGCGGGGTGATCTGGTCCCCGATTTCCGCTTGCTGGACTATCCCATCTGTTTTTTAAGTACGGAACAGAGCCCGGCCTACAACGGCCTGTTCGGCAATCAGCAACAACTGCTCGACGACCTTTCCTCCATGGGGATCTTTGACCGGCAGATGTCTCTTTACCAGTTTTTCAAGTTGCGTGATTACGCTTCCATGAAGTTCAGCGGTTTTGAAGGAAGGCATCACAGCCTGTTCCCGGATCTGGATCGTGATCTTGCCGGGGCGACAAACCTGCAGATACTGGTGACCGCCCTCATCTTCAAATATCTGGTTCGTGATCAGCTCAGCCATCGTCATATTCCGGATACGCCGATCATTGAAAGTGAGCGTCGACAGATTTTTTTCGGTATGGCTGTTGGTATCCCGACCTTTTTTGTTCATAAAAAAACCCGCAATCGCCTGTTACTGAAAATTCTCAGACAGACCGGGAAGATTCGAACCAGTCGCCGTTATCCCGGCTATTTACGCATCTACCATCACGAATACTGCCTGGGGCTGTTGCGCCTGATCCGGCAAGATGGCGCCGATCTGATCGAGATGTTCGGTTTTGCCGATTTGCTCAGCGACCTTGAAACAAGGTTGCGTGATCCGGACAAGGCCTCGGCAGCCGGACGTCTGATCGGAGGTATTTGTGGTGGCAAGCAGAAGGACGCCCTGCGGATGACGGCGGAAGAGTTCAACAGGGAAGCAGAATGCTACTATCGAACCACCCTCAGACATGAGCACATTCGCCAGGCCATGGATTTTGTTCAGGCTGATCTGAAACAGGCAGGACTTTCCTCTGCTGTTGAAGGATTAACACCACAGTTGAACCGGCTGCTCAACAATCAGACCACTGACGATTTTTGCCGTCGGGCCGGTGACGATCTTATCTCTGGGCGTCCCGATCCTCAGTCGATAGAGCAAATGATCTCCCTGGTGTTACTGCTGGAAGACCGGGATCGCCGCATGAATATGGATACCACTGATTCGGAGGAGATATATGCAGCAACTGCATCAGTATATTGAACGTCACAGTGGTCGAATTTGCGATGAACAACTGATCGGGGATCCACTGATCCAGTGGCTCTATCATCCCATCAGGGAAAAGGCGCCGCAGCTGTTTCAGCTACTGGTCAGCGCCCGCCCCTCGGCCTTGTTGAGCTGGTGGCATTACAGCCGCATGCTGAATGGCCGGCTGTCCACGAAAACCCGCGCGTTATTGACCTCCGGCGGGGTCATGATTGAATGTCTGGAACCACCCGAGCGGCTGAATACCGCTCGCAAGGTGTTTGAACGGCAGATTCGCTATTGGGTGTATCGCCCACTTCCCAATGAGGTGGATGCCATTCTGTCTCCGGCCGATGCCAAAGCGCTGGTGGGTAGTTTATCCAACCATCCTTACCTGGAAATTAAAGGACATTTTTTTGACCTGCCGGAACTGCTGGGAGATCGTCCTTTATGGCGTGAGGTTTTTGAATTCGCTGACTTTGCCGTATTTCGTCTGACGCCGGAGAAATACCACTACAATCACACTCCGGTCGCCGGCGAAGTCGTTGATTTCTACCAGATCGAAGGAAACTTTCACTCTTGTAATCCCGGCGCCATTGTTGCCGAGGTGACCCCTTATTCAAAAAATCGTCGCGTCGTCACGATCATTGATACCGATGTGCCAAACGGCAGTGGCGTCGGCCTGGTGGCCATGATTGAAGTCGTGGCAATGATGATCGGTGAAATTGAACAGTTTTACTGTGAAGACCAGTATCATGCTCCACAGCCGATTAAAAAAGGCATGTTTTTGCGCAAAGGGGTTCCCAAAAGCCGCTATCGGCCTGGAAGCAGTACCGATATTCTGCTGTTTCAGTCGGGCCGGATACAATTTGCCGATGATCTGGTTCGTAATCAGCAACGCGGTGATGTCCGAAGTCGCTTCACCTCCGGTTTCAAAAAGCCGCTGGTTGAAACGGATATCCAGGTCAGATCCTTGCTGGCGCTTCCTGCCCTGGGCGCGGAAACCGCGCCCCTACACCGAAAACCCCTTTTGAAAACGGAGTCAACCCATGGAAAATGAGCTGTTTGTTCTGGTTCTGGCGCTGGTGACAATGCCGGTACTGTTCTGGGGATTTCGGGTGTTACCCGGTCGCGGCTGGCAGATGCTGGCAACCCTGCCGGTACGTAAAGGAAAAGATTGCAGCAACGAGGGAACCAACCTGACCTGGTACGGGTTACTGACCGCCAATGCCTACGCGGCGGCCCTGGCGTTGCTGTTTGTCCTTCTTGGTAGCGCCGCTATTCCCCTGACATCGATGCTGGTGATTGCCGCACTGCTGCTGCTGATCTGTGTTCCCGCTTCGCGCCTGGTTGCGCGCCTGGTAGAAGGCAAATCACACACCTTTACCATTGGTGGTGCGGTGTTTGTCGGTATTGTCGCTGCACCGTGGGTTATTGCGCTGGTTTCCCGGATCAACGGCACTTCATTGCCGGTTCTGACCTTTCTTGCCGCTGTTGGTTGTGCCTATGCTCTGGGTGAAGGTCTGGGTCGAATCGCCTGCATCAGTTTCGGTTGTTGTTACGGTAAGCCGCTTGCGAACTGTGGTTCCCGGGTGCAACGTCTGTTCGGGCGCTGGAGTCTGGTTTTTCAGGACGAAACGCGAAAAGCCTGCTATGCCGATGGCCTGGCGGGACAACCCCTGATACCGATTCAGATGGTCACGGCCGTTCTGTACGTTGTCACCGCGTTAATCGGGGTAGCGCTGTTTCTCAATGGTTTGTTTGCCTTTAGTTTTATCCTGACTCTGCTGGTGACCCAGCTCTGGAGGGTTTTTTCAGAATTTCTGCGGGCCGATTATCGTGGCAAACAAGGATTTTCGGTCTACCAGATCATGGGGCTACTGGCGATCCCCTATGCTGTCGGCTGTGTGTTTCTTTTTTCATCAGCAGTTTCTTCGACTCCGTTGCTGATGAATGGTCTGCAACTGTTCTGGCAGCCGCTGCCGATTCTCTTTCTGCAAATTGTCTGGTTCATCATCTTTATTTATACCGGTCGCAGTACCGTCACCGGAGCTCATGTCGACTATTTTCTGCATCGCGAACGGATCTGAGCGTTGCCCTTATCAAAAACTAACGGCAGCGTAATCGGCTCCTTACCTAAGGGAAAGATGTTGCAGCTGATAAACGTCGCGACTGCCATTCATTCATTCCATCCGATGTAAAAGGAGCCCCCATGATCAGAAAGTACCTGACCCTGCTTGCCACAACCATGATATTGCTTGCAACTGGTGTGTTATCTGCCACAGCTGCTGAAATCACCGTGTATACCGCCCTCGAAGATGACGAGTTAGCGGTGTACATCCCTGCTTTTCAGAAAAAACATCCCGACATCAAACTGAACCTGATCCGCGATTCCACCGGTATTATTACCGCCAAACTGCTGGCGGAAAAAGATAATCCGGTGGCTGATGTGGTCTGGGGCACTGCAGCCACTAGTCTGCTGGTTGCTAACGATATGGGCATGCTGGCGGGTTACAACCCCAAAGGAATCGAAAAGGTTCGTAACGGGATGAAAGATACCCGTAACCAGGAAGCGCGCTGGGTCGGTGTTAAGGCCTACGTCACCGGCATTGTCGGTAACACCATCGAGATGTCTGCTAAGAATCTGACTATGCCCCAGTCCTATGCTGATCTGATCAAACCGGAATACCGTGGGGCCCTGGTGATGCCCAATCCGGCTTCTTCGGGAACCGGCTTTCTGACGGTTTCGGCCATCCTGCAACTGATGGGTGAAGAGGAAGGCTGGCGCTATCTGGACAAACTTCACCAGAACATCGCCATGTACACCCATTCCGGTTCGGCACCGGCCAAGATGGCCGGTAAGGGGGAGTTTCCCATCGGCATGTCCTTTGCCTACCGTGGTTTCAAACAGCGGGATTCCGGTGAGCCGGTAACGGTCGCCTTTCCGACTGAAGGATCCGGCTATGAGGTCGAAGCCAACGCTCTGATCCGCAAGCCACGGATCAAGCCGGAAGCAAAAACCTTCCTCGACTGGGCGATCAGTGATGATGCCATGGCCATGTACGCCAAGGTCTACCCGATTGTCGCTACCGATATTCGCGTGGAGGCCCCTAAGGGCTGGCCGGCTGACCCCATGTCGGTGCTGATTAACAATGATCTTGAGTGGGCCGCAAAAAACCGTCAGCGGATCCTCAATGAGTGGACCCGCCGCTATGACGGTAAAAGCCAGCCACGTGGGTAAGGTTGCGGCTTAAATGTCGGGCTGGAGATGCGCAGCTGACCGAACAGCCGTAACATCTATTTTAACTATTCAGCTCTATTCTTGCGCAGGGTCGGGGGGCCTGTGGCAAGGGTTTTTGTCGCCATGGACGGCGACAAAAAGCGGTCATGGATGACGAAAAGCGTCCCTTGACATAGGACTCCCGACCCGGTGCTGAACAGATACTTTTATCCTTGATATTGGCGGCGATAGCCGGAACTGTGCCTTCCGACTTTCGCCGCTTTTTTTCCATCGAAAGTGTGAGTGATGAATAAAAAAGCACCGAAGAAATCGGTAACCAGCACTGACTATTTTCTTGAAGTTCGCCATCTTACCAAGAAGTTTGGAGCATTTACCGCCCTTGATAACGTCAACATCGGTGTCCAGCCCGGAGAATTTGTCTCGATTCTGGGTCCGAGCGGATGCGGCAAAACAACGCTCTTGAGGGTTATCGCCGGACTTGAACAGCAGAATAGCGGCAGTGTCTGGATTCAGGGCAAAGATGTCTCCAGTGAGCCGGTTGCCAACCGCCACCTGGGCATTGTCTTTCAATCCTACGCCCTGTTTCCCAATATCAACATCATCAATAATGTCCAGTATGGGCTGCGACAGATGACGGCTCCGGCCCGCCGGGAACGCGCTCGGGAGATGCTGGAGCTGGTTGGCTTAACCGACCAGACGGATAAGTATCCAGCCCAGCTCTCCGGCGGTCAGCAGCAACGCGTCGCTCTGGCCCGGGCGCTGGCGCCGAACCCCTCGCTACTGCTGCTCGATGAACCGCTGTCGGCGCTGGATGCGCGCGTGCGGGCTAGACTGCGCGGAGAAATCCGCAGTATCCAGGAAAAACTCGGCGTCACCACCATTATGGTCACCCACGATCAGGAAGAAGCCCTGACCATGGCGGATCGGATCGTGGTGATGGATCAGGGGCGTTTGATGCAGTTTGCCGATCCTCAGCAGCTTTACGGGGCACCCGCCAATACCTTTGTCGCCGGATTTATCGGCACCATGAATTTTCTTCCCGATTGCCGCCACCAGAACACAACCGCGGTACGCTTTCTCGATTATTCTCTGGAGACTCGTCCATCGGAGGTTCTCTGTAACCCTGAACAGATAACCACCCTGGCTATCCGCCCAGAGCATGTGCGCATTGCCGATGACCAGGACCGCAACAGCAATATCCTGCGAGCGCGAGTTGAACAGATCGAGTTTCGCGGTTCCGTTTCAAGGGTGATGATGCGCGTACTCCATCTGGCCGGTCATCCTTCTGCCCATCAGATCGAAATCGATCTGCAACCCAAGGCCGTCGATCAGCTGAAACTTGACGTCCGTCAGGATCTGGCGATCTATCTGCCGTCCAAACACCTGCTCACCTTTTCCGACAGTTCAAGCCTTATTACTGGTCAGTCCCATGCCGCCTGATCAACTGGAAGGGCTCGCTATCAAGCCCCTGTTTACCGAGCCCACGCCGCGCCAACGCCCCGGGTTGCAGGGCTGGATCAGGCGATTGCTGATTTTGCTGGCCTGCCTGTGGTTGGCTGTCGGTGTCTTGCTACCGCTTGCTGAAGTGTTCGAGAAAGCGACAACCCTGGAATTACAGGTTGTCATTGATGAACCCACGGAAGAACAAAAAACCGTGGATCCTTTTCGGGGCGAAATCAGGGTTGCCGGTTACAGTATCCTGCTGATGGAAGAAGAAGGACAGGGGGTTCTGTACCTGAATAACCGCCGCATTGATCCTGTTGACGCCGCTGATGAGAATCTGCAGGTGCGAATCAAGGACACTCGATTTGAACAGGTTGTCATTACTAGCGCCATTCCCCCCGGCCAAACCGAGCGGATGCCGATCAAGCCGGTAAAGATCGAGCGCCACAGCGGAGGCTACTGGCTGATCGACGGCCATCCTTTCCCGTTGGGGGACTCGGTACGAACCGTGACCCGTTTTATCGGCCTTGCCAACTTCATGTATTATTTCGGCATCCATGACCTGACCCAGAAGCAGTTTGTTGGAGCCCTTTTTCTGCTGCTGCTTGCCGGTTTCCTGCTGGTTCGCATGCTGATCGATTTCGTGCGGGAAAAGCCTGCGACACTGCGTACCTGGTACCTGCCGGCAGCGGTCATGCTGTTACTCGCCGCCCAGGTGGCGGCTTCCGGACAGCTGATTTACAATCATAGCGGCCAGACCAATCTGGCCCAGTCCACCTGGAACAGTCTGCTGGTTGCCTTTACCACCACCCTGGTAGCGGTTGTTCTGGCATTTATTTACGCCTATGGCCTGACGCGCACCAGGATGACGGGAAAAATGTTGTTCCGGGTTGTCGCCATGCTCCCCCTGTTTGCGCCGACCATGTTATACGGACTGTCACTGGTCTATCTGTTTGGAAATCAGGGGCTGGTCACCACCGGGTTTTTTGGTAAATTTTCCTGGCTGGCCTGGGATATCAATCTCTATGGCTTTACCGGTATTGTCCTGGCAGAAATCGCTTTTACTTTTCCACCGGCGATGATGATTTTAAGCGTTGCCCTGGCCCATACCGACGCCCGCCTTTATGAAGCTTCATCATCGCTGGGCGCCGGGCGTATCCGTACCTTTTTCATGGTCACCCTGCCGGGGGTCAAATACGGTCTGCTCAGTGCTGTTTTTGTCTGTTTTACCCTGTCCTTTACCGATTTCGGTGCCCCCAAGATTGTCGGCGGTCACTTTAATGTTCTCGCCGTGGACATCTATAAACAGGTTGTCGGCCAGCAGAATTTCGGCCTCGGCGCAACCGTCAGCCTCATCCTGCTGGCACCGACTCTGCTGGCCTTTGTTGCTGACCGGATCGTGCAACGCCGCTCCCACGCCGCCCTGACCGCGCGCAGTGT
This sequence comes from Pelovirga sp., assembly GCA_046482365.1. Lineage (GTDB taxonomy): Bacteria > Desulfobacterota > Desulfuromonadia > Desulfuromonadales > Geopsychrobacteraceae > Pelovirga. The sequence goes on from JAWOFG010000171.1 coordinate 12,296, forward strand.
GCCTCTTACCCCGGTTTTCCTGCCCTGGCGCGATCGTCTTTACACCCTGCTGTGCGGACTGATTGCCGCAGCGATTCTGGCCATTCTGTTTACCGCAGGGATAGGTTCTTTCGTTAAAATCTGGCCCTATGGTTTCAGTCATCCGGAAATCTATCCCGAACTGTGGACCTTGAGTCATTATCGTTTTGAAGGGGTCGGCGGCGGAGGTTTTAAGGCTTTTTTCACCAGTTTACGCATGGCAGGTTACACGGCACTGTTCGGTACGATTATTACCTTTATCAGTGCTTATCTGATTGAAAAGACGCGAGATGCCCGGAAGTTAAGGCAGAGCGCCTATTTGCTGTCGATCGTTCCTTTGGCCTTGCCCGGTCTGGTCATCGGCATTGCCTATGTGTTTTTCTTCAACAAGCCGACCTTCAGTCTGCCCTTTGTTGATCTGCAGATTGCCAATCCTTTTACTTTTATCTACGGCACTATGGCAATCCTGGTGTTAAGTAACATTGTCCACTTTTATACCGTCAGCTTTTTGACCGCGACCACCGCCCTGCGGCAACTGGACAAGGAATTTGAAATTGTTTCCGAATCGATGGCGGTGCCATTTTATCGTACTTTTTTCAGAGTGACGGTACCGGTCTGTTTTCCGGCCATCGTTGAGATTGCCGCCTACTATTTTGTCAGCGCCATGGCGACGGTATCAGCGGTGATTTTTCTTTACAACAGCCACCTGCCGTTAGCCTCGGTGGCTGTGGTCAGCATGGATGATGCGGGAGATACGGCTGCGGCTGCGGCCATGTGTATGCTGATTGTCGCGGTGAATATTCTGGTGCGGCTTGGTGCCGAAGGGGTGTGCTGGTTATTTGCCGGCAAGACACGGCAGTGGCGACAAAAATAACTTACGGACAGAATCCAATAGTTTTCGGAATGGAAAAGAACCGTTTCCACACGGAAACTAGGGACGTTCACCGGTGGCTAATCGCTGTTCAATTTTGGGGATCAGGTCAGGCAGGTCAGCTACTGTGTCGATCACATAATGGGCGCCGGCCGACAGCAGTGACTGCCGTGCCTGCTGTAAGCGCTGCAACAGCAGGGGGCCTTCCAGTCGGCGGATTTCATCATGACTCATCCCCAGCTCATTGCCGCTGGCCGCTACGCCGATGCTCCAGACTCCGGCATTGCGACCTGACGCCACATCAACAGCTGTGTCGCCGATATTAACTACTCGCTGTGGGGGGTAGACATCCAGGGTTTCCATACAACGATAGATCATCCAGGGGGCAGGTCGGCCTGCGGGGACTTCGGTAGCGCAGATTGAGGCGTGGGGAGAAAAGCCGGCTAGTGCCGCTTTGTCCAGAACCATTTCGGCAGCTTCCTTGAAATATCCGGTTGTGGTCGCAAAGGGAATGCCACGCTTATCGAGCCAGGCAACAGCATCAAGGGTGCCGGGAATCAGCTCGCAGTGGTGCGGCAAAACCTCAAGCAGCACCGGGGTAAAGGCCTCATACATGGCATCAATATCATCTTCTGTTACCGCACGCCCATGAACCTGTTGCCAGCGGTTAGTGACCTCTTGTTGCGCAGCAATTGCTCGAATATGTGCGCGTTTCTCCATCCCCATGGGCCCTCGGGCCTGGGTCAGGGTGATGGGAATCCTCATCATCTGGAAGCCTTTGATAAAGGCTGCCACTGGAGCAATACAACCATAATCCACGGTTGTTCCTGCCAGATCAAAGACCACCAGAGCTATATTTTTGAGTGACATGTCAGTAATTCCTGCGTGTTAAGGGGTAGCTGTTTTCTACAGCAACAAGGAGCTGATCAATGTCACCGGGATACACGTCACCAATATTGCCGATGCGAAATGTATCAGCTACCGTTACTTTGCCGGGATAAATGACAAAACCATGCTGCTTAAGGGCTTTGTAAAAGGCATTAAATGAGTAGTCGGCATCAGCGGGGCTATGAAATGAAGTAATAATCGGGGATTGCAATAAATCGGGCAGCAGGGTAGCAAAACCGAGCTGGCGCATCCCTTCTACCAGATAACGCTGATTAGCAGCATAACGTTTACAGCGGTTATCAAGCCCTTCCTGCTGCAACTCTTCCAGCGCCTGGGCAAAGGCTCGTACCACGTGGGTTGGCGATGTGAAACGCCACTTGCCGCCACCTTCTTCCATGGTTCGCCATTGATCGTACAGATCCAGGCTCAACGAGCGGGCGTTGCCTTGGCAACCTTCAATAACCTCAGTACGAGCTACAACAAAACCGAATCCCGGAACTCCCTGGATACATTTGTTGGCACTGCTGATCAGAAAATCTGCCCTGAGGGAGTTGATGTCGATCGCTATCCCACCAAAGCTGCTCATGGCATCGACAATATACGTTTTTTCAAAGTCTTTTACGACGGCTCCGATGGCGTCTACAGGATTGAGCATGCCGGTGGTTGTTTCGCAATGGACAACGCCAACATGGCTGATATCCGGATCTTCTGTAAGAATCCGGCGTACCCGGTCCGGATCGACAGGGCTTATTTCCCCAAAACTTTCAATCCGTACTGCCAGCCCGATGCGCCGGGCAATTTCCCCCATGCGATCGCCATAGGCACCATTGGCCAGGACCAGCAACTTGCCCGTGGCCGGAACCGCACTGGTCAGGGTGGCTTCAACCGAGAAGGTGCCGCTACCCTGCATCAGGACAGAGGTGTATCCTGTTACCGGTGTCGCCAGGGCAACCAGTTCGGTGCGGATCTGCTGAACCATGTTGTTATAGTCGCGGTCCCAGGTGCACCAGTCGCGTAGCATCACCTCCTTGACCGTCGATGTGGTCGAGAGTGGTCCCGGGGTCAGGAGCAGGTACGGATTAACCGGCTGGATCATCTGATTCTCCACCATGTAACATGTCCGTTCCTTGCAATAACGACTTGATCTTTCCCTGGATTCTACTGCTGCCGGCATGCAAAAGGGCCTCCGCACAGACCAGTGCCAGCGAGCGCTCCGGTTCATCAGGGGCCGGACAGGCGATGCGATGATGACCCCGGTGGATCACTTTCACCGGCGAGGATAACAGCCAGCTCAACTGAAACTCGTTGTCATAGGCGTCAAGAACGGCTGACAATGACAGCTGCGGAATCGTCCTGGAGGTCAGTTTGACCCCGGACTTTTCTGCAAACTCAAGAAGATCAAAAATTCTCTGGCGATCAAGACGATGAACCAGTGAGGGGCTCACCTCCTGCTCATCAGAGTCATCAAGCAGCAGGCCGGAGGATGAACAGTGGGTATTTTTCAGCATTACAGATTCCAATGGCGCCGCCGTTCTACCAGTTCCTGTGACTCAACCGACAGGGTCGCGATGGGATAAGAGCGCAGTCGATCAACTCCGATCTCTTCCTCAGTCATCAAGCAATAGCCGTAAGTACCGTCACTGATCCGTTGCAAGGCAGCCTCAACCTGGACGAGCAGGGAACGTTTACGACGATAATTAATCATTTCCATGGTGGTTCCGCTTTCCTTGATACTCTGATCGACAATGTCGCCAACCCGTTCATCCTGCAGACGGATACGCCGGCGCGACTCGTTGTATTCAATCTGTAAGCGCTCTCGCCAATCCGTTAAGATGCGTAGAAAATAATCGAGCTGATCGTCGTTCAGATAGTGATCCTGGTTCCCCAATGGCAGTGCGATATTTTTTTGCATACTCATCGATACCCTCCCGGCAGTGAAATCTACGATATTTTCATTTATATTCCCGTTAACGGTGTCTCTAGTAACAGTCGATGCGCCACAGACAGGAGGTTTCTCCACAATTATCTGCCTGATCGGACATAAAGCACACCGGATTGTTTTCCGCCGACTGGATCGACCGAATCAGCTCGGTTTTTCTCAGTCGCCCCACCGGGACCCCTTTTTGTGCTGCCAGTTTTTTAATTTCTTTCACGTTCATGAACATCTCTCCTTTGCTGATACCCTGCGGTCTGACAGGAATTTTTTTTGAACTTTTAGCGTTGAATTATTAGGAAACGACCAGAAAGGGGTGATTTTTGTGTGAGAAGCTGACAGTTCGGGCCTGAAGTCAGCAGTGCGCAGGTTGAACTCGCTGTCGGCACCGTTGCGGCAGCGCAAACCTACGTTGTTAATGGAGGCTTCGGCGCTTGCCTGGAGGAGGTTGAGTGGGATTTTGCAGAATTCCTGGGCAGCGGCAAAGAAAGGTTTCGCATGTCATACAGGGGGTATCTGGAATGGTCCTGACTAATCTAAATCCAAATCAACTTCAAGATCGCGGGGTCGCGGCCCCGCTCGCCGCCTGACTTTTTGGCAGGCGCTCCAAAAAGTCAGCAAAAAGAGCTTTCCACTGGCGTGGGGCGACTTGTGGTGCGCACAGGTTGGTGCCTCTCTCATCGCTAGATGATATCGGGGGGTCGCTGCCTCTTGTCACGGAAGGCAAAAAGCGCCCCCTCTCGCTTACGCTCGCCAGGGGATTCCGCGCGTACGTTCGGTGGTAAAGGCCCGAACCTGGGGTATCGTGATGGTTACTTTTACACCACTAAATAAATTATCGCAGCGGCCATCCGTCATAGGCCCCTCAGCGCTTGCGCGCAGGGCGGCCAGGTTGAAAACCTTCATTTGCTGGCCATCACCGTTCCGTAGATTTCAACCGGATTGCTACGCCATAACCGTCTATTTCAAGTCGCACCACGCCAGTGGAGGCGTTTTTGCTTCCTTTTGACGCCTATCAAAAGGATGGCGCTCGGCGGTGCGCGAACCGCCGGTTGTGATGTTGTTGAAACTGTTCTGACCAATCCAAATCAACACCAATGACAAAGTCGCGGGGTCGCGGCCCCGCCCGCCGCCATACTCTTTTGTCGTGCCACAAAAGAGTATGCAGAAAAAGGCACCCATGCTCCTGGTCCGCTGACGCGGATACCGGGCAGCAAGCCGACGGCATGACGGGTCGGCAAAACTCGGCTGGCGCCTCAAACAGTTGCCGCCCTGTATCGTCATGCCATCACCTTCCTGCCCGCTGTGTCACAATGGGGAAAATTGACAACCCCTGATTGATAAGGTAGCAAGACACAGTTGCATTTTCAGGGGGATTGAGGATGAGGAAAACATCACACCGAATAGCAAACGCCATCGCGTCGGCTGTTGCAATTGAACCCAGTAAAGCCGATCAACGCGTGCCGTTTCTTATTGACAGAAACAGGGGAGGAGTTAAGTGAGTTCAACAGTGAATGGAGCCGATGGAAGACCCCGTTGCCGGTGGTGCACCGCTGCCCCGGAGTTTTTTGACTATCATGATAAAGAATGGGGATACCCTGTAGGTGATGATATTCGGTTATTTGAAAAGTTGTGCCTTGAAAGCTTTCAGTCTGGCCTGAGCTGGCGCACGATTCTGGCTAAAAAAGACAATTTCCGTTCAGCATTTCACGGTTTTGATTTCAACAAAGTCGCCCAATTCACCGACAGCGATGTTGACCGCCTGTTAACAGATAAAGGTATTGTGCGTCACCGCGGGAAAATCGAAGCGGTTATCAATAACGCCAGGTGTGCAAAAGAAATGGTTGCTCAAACCGGTTCGCTTGCTGCTTTTTTCTGGAGTTATGAGCCGGCTGAAGAAGGGTTAGCTGAACCCCAAACAGCCTCTACATCAGAAGCATCAAAGGCTCTGTCAAAAGAATTAAAGAAAAAAGGCTGGAAGTTTGTTGGCCCTACAACCCTGTATGCTTTTATGCAGGCGATGGGGCTTATCAACGATCATGCAGAAGGGTGTGTCTTCAGGGATGTGGCCAAAAAAGCACGTGAGAGTTTCATTAAGCCAAAACTTCCCTGACAATCATATGCACTCGGGCAGCAAAAGCAGCGTTCGTTCCCCGCCCTGTTTTTTGCTGCCGGTTATCATGAACCGTAACAATTTAAGGGAAATAAATGGAACAAGAACAAAGACTTAAATCAGCAATGCTCGAAGTTGTTCAGAATCAGCTTGGTCCGACCCCATTTGAACCTTTTGCAGATGTCGCCGTTACCTGCAGCAGATACGGATAGCGCTCCTGCTGTTCGAGCAACCATTCAACCAGCCCCTCTTCCTTTTTTGCCAGTCGCTCACCTACCTGGGAATTGAGCTCCAGTCCGAGCAGCCAGATCAGATTTCCACTGATGTTCACACCATACTCGTGGGCGAATTCGGCCGTTAGGGTTTTTTCCAGTTCCGCTGCCAGGTCCAGCGAGCGCGCCAGATAATGACTGGGAAAAGCGACAAGGTTTTGATCGAGGCTGCTTAAAAAGGCCTTCTTTTCGTGGGGGTGAAGGGTCGAGAAATCAACGCCGCACCAGGCCGGTGGCCGGGTCGATAGCAGGGCCCGGCACGACAGGGGGCGGTGGTGGTAGCTGGAACAATTCTGCTGCGAATCAAGCAGGGGGCAAGCGTCCTTTTGCTGACGGTAGGAGTGGAGAAATTCTTTGAGATCACCAGCTGTCGTACACAGCTGTGCTACTACCGGCAAACGCTCGTTGATCCGTTGGCGTTGTTCGACTGACAGGCTGGCTGCCAGCATCATGGCTTCCGGATAACTGCAATTAACCGCCAGGGTGCAACAGTTACCACAGCCTGCGCTGCAATAGAGATCCCAGCCCTGTTCCCGGCAGGACTGCCACAGCTCAGCAATGGCGTCATCCAGCTGTTGGCGCGCAGCTGTAACCTGCGGCTTGAGTCTGCTGTCGTCCATCAGGCCAGCCGGTTGCGGGGTTCTCCCTGCAAAAATGCGGCGACATTGTCGACCACGATAGCCAGCAGCCGGCTACGGGCTTCGGTGGTGGCCCAGGCAATGTGGGGGGTAATAATACAGTGGGGAGCACTCAGCAGGGGATTGTCCGCGCCCGGCGGTTCGCTGGACAGGACATCGGTAGCGTAGCCGCCAAGATAGCCGTCTTCCAGAGCTTCAGCGACGGCCGCTTCATTGACCAGCTGGCCACGACCGGTGTTGATCAACAGAGCCCCCTGTTTAACCCGAGCCAGATGCGCCGTGTTGACCAGTTGATCGGTTTCCGAGGTCAGTGGGCAGTTCAGGCTGATGACATCACTATCAGTAAAAAGTTGGTCAACGTCGACGAAGGTGACCCCTTGCTCTTTTTGATATTTTTCCGGGTGAGCGGTTTGCACCAGCACCTGCATACCAAAAGCGCGGGCAATGGTGGCCACCCGCCGGCCGATTTCACCATAGCCGACAACGCCCATGGTTTTGCCGGCCAGTTCGCACAGCGGGTGAGTGCGAAAACTGAAATCCTCGCAGCTGACCCAGGCCCCCTCTGCCACCATGCGGGCATGATGACCAACCTGTTGGGCCATTTCGAGCAGTAGCGCAAAGACCATCTGGGCGACCGATTCGGTACTGTAGCCGGGAGCATTGGTGACCACTATTCCCCGCTCTTTGGCCGCATCGAGGTCGATGATATTGACCCCGGTGGCCAGAACACCGATGTAACGTAAATCCGGCAGGGCGGCCATGGTCTCGGCACTGATCGGCACCTTGTTGGTCAGGATGATAGCGGCATCCCGTGCCCGTTCAATAATCTGATCAGTGGAAGTGCGCGGATGAATGATGCAGGTTCCCAGGGCTTTAAGTGGTCCCCAGTCAAGGTCGCCACTATTGAGGGTATAGCCATCAAGAACAACAATTTTCATACTCAATCCTTTGCGTTTGCGTCGCGCCCGAACAGCTTGAGAAGACTTTGCTTCTCCTCATTACTGATACTTTCCGGTGGGGACACGTCGGTATGGCAGAGTCGATTTCTACCACCTTGTTTGGCTTGGTAGAGGTAGTGATCTGCCTGAGAGATCAGCTCTGCGGCGGAGCTTAACGAGTAAGGCCGGTAGGTCGCAAGTCCTAGGCTGGCGGTTAGTTTGAGTTGTAATCCCTCTTGCTGCAGAGGGCTTTCAGCAAGAGCCAGCCTGATGCGCTCGGCCACGGGAATAGCGGCATGAAGTTCAGTTTCCGGTAACACGACAGCGAATTCTTCCCCGCCGTAACGACAGACAACATCAAGCTTGCGAATCTGTCCACTGATCACCCTGGCGACATGAACCAGCGCCTGATTGCCGACTTCATGGCCGTAGATATCATTGACTTTTTTGAAGTGATCGAGGTCGACCATCAGCAGACTGGTTGGGCGTCCGTTGCGGCTTGAACGTTCGATTTCCAGTTCCAGGGTCTCGATAAAGGAGCGATAATTGGCGACCCCGGTCAGGGCGTCGGTACGCACCTGCTGAATGAGATGATCAATTTCCTGCTGCAGATCCGTCAATGCGTTTGGGAATGGGCACCAGAGCACACCAACAGGGCAGGTTGTGGGGGGAGGTTGTGCGGGTGATGCAGCTGAAGGATCGACAGCGGTCATTGTTCTCTTCGCTTCATTGGTGGGCAATGTTCAGTGATCACTCAATGAAATAACCCGCCACACGCCAGGATGTGTCGGCTTCATGATAGAGGGTGACCCGCTCGCTGGCCGTGTCGTGATGTTCAAACCGGCTGGTGTAGAAGAAAGAGATATATTCCCCTTCAGGAATTCCCTCTATCTGTTCTTTGGTGTAGTTGACATCGGATTGGGTGCGTTCGCGTAACGCTCCAACCTGGCTACGAACCTGATCGAGTTGTTCCAGCCAGGTTTCCAGCGGAACATCTTCGCGCATGAAGGTGGCGCTCTGACGCCAGGCTTCTTCAAAATGGCCGTTATCGAGCAGGTCAAGGAAGGCCGCCGACGCCACCGAGGCTTGCTCAATCTTTTCCGGGTCCGGCTTATTGCTGAAATAAGGGTAAACAATAATCATCAGGGCAACTAGGGCCAGAGAAACGTGAATCATCGAACGGCGCTGCAGCATCATCTCCTCCATCAAGAAACTTTATCGGCTGGTACTATAGTCGGGTTTAGCCGTCAGGGCAATGACGTTGTGCCGGACCTGCGGGGCTTGAGGTGGTCACTCCAGTCCGGCTTCGAAGTTAAACTTGCTGCACTGTGCCGGGTCATTGCCACGACTTAAGGCTTCCAGTACCTGTTTGCCGCTGATACTACCGGCACCACATTGGGACAGATCAACAATAAAGCCGGAACAGCCGAATTGTTCCAGTTCCCTGATGTTGCTGATAAAGGAAAAAGGCGTTTCGCTGAACAGCCAGGTCAGACCCTGACGCTGTTGAACCCGGTAGGCATCATCACGATCTGACAGAATTGGGCCGTCACTGCGCAACTGGCGCACGCGGATGCGCGAGGTCAGCAGCGGAACCTGCCCGTAAACCATCAAGCTGGCAGGTACCGGCAGTTGACGGGAGAGAATCGCTGCCAGGTTGTGACGGTCGTCCTCAATATAAAGCTCAACATCGGCGATGTTCAGTTCGCTTAAAGCGGTGACTGCCTGGCTGTTAAGGGCAAACAGGCGATAGCTGCTGTAAAGTTTGAGGCCGCTGAGCCCGTCAAACAAAGGGAAATGACCCAGATTGCTCAGACGAAACTGATGAAAACCTGCCTGCACCAAGGTTTGGATGGCTGCTTGATGTTCCTGCCAGTCCTGGTCAAAAAGGACAAAGGGCAGATCCCAGATGATATGCGCGGCACGCCGACGTAACTTGTCCGCCTGCTGCAGGCTGTGACGGTTAATCGGGAGCAGCAGGGTGTTGATTCTCTCATGATTGAGCAGGTGTTGCTCGCGGGTATCGCCCAGCACCAGCCGAAATTCGGACGCCTGGCGATGATTGCTGCCGGCCGGTAGCAGGGAAGCGACGGCGCCCTCGCGTTGGTCACGGCGGCGCTGCTGAAGCTGGTGCTGGCGCGCCAGGCGCAGATCGCGATAAAAAGTGCGGCGGATCTGCTTGAGCTGTTTAGGGGGGATGACAATCTCCGGCAGATCACCACAGGTCAATGATCCAAGGGTAAAAGGTTCGTCGGCAACGGCAGCGAAAACCTGTTCAAGTACCGCCGTGTCGAGGGGTTGACTGGTGGCAGTAAAACTGGTGATGGGATAAGTAAGATCCTGTTGCTGGCTGTTTATGGTGGCAGCAAGGGCGATGCTGGTAGTGGTGACCTTGATGTCGAGGTCAACAATCTCTCCTTTGGGTCGACGGTGTTCGAGTTTGCGGCGGGCGGCATTATCACTCAAGGTAAAAGCGTCAGCACTGGCAACCATAAAGACGCTGTCACCGGGGGCGAATCGTTGGTCAAAGGGGGAAATGACAGTCACCGATTTGCCGCCGGGAGATTTTTTTACCTGGTGGGTCCCGCTGAACAGTTGGCGCAGGGTAAACGCACTGCCGCTTTTGTCGTTGGCAGGCTGAATGCGCAGGCGGTCGCCTAAATGTAACGGCAGTGAGGAGGTAAAACTCAGGCGACTGCCCTGAACCTGGCGGACCTTGCCAATAAAACGGCCGGTTGCTCCCTTTTGTGAAGGGATGGCCATATCATCGGGCTGACTGCCGGAGAGAAAGCCGCGGGTTGGCTGGCGACCAAAGCTCTCCTTGAGTTGTTGCTTGGCCCCAGCAAGCACCTGTTTGCGCTGGTCATCAGCAGCATCCATGACCCGCCGATAGGCGCCGACCACCTTGTGAACGTATTCGGCGCTTTTCATCCGTCCTTCGATCTTGAAACTGCAGATTCCGGCTTTGGTCAGTTGCGGCAGCAGGTCGATGGCCGAGAGGTCATTGGGAGAGAAGAAAAACCCCTGCTGCTGGTGATGGCGGTAATTGCGCCGACAGGGTTGGGCACAGCGTCCGCGGTTGCCACTTTTACCACCCAGAAACGATGAGAAGTAACATTGGCCGCTGAAGGAAAAACACAGGGCTCCATGGATGAAATGTTCGAGTTCCAGGCGGGTCTTGCTGCGGATATAAGCAATTTCTTCCAGGGTCAGTTCCCGCGCCAGCACCGCGCGGGTGAAACCGAGGCGCTCCAGCATCTTGACCCCGGCGACATTGTGGATCGTCATCTGTGTCGACGCGTGCACTTCCAGCTGGGGGAAATGTTCCCTGACCAGTTTCCAGATGGCAAGATCCTGAATAATGACGGCATCGACCGCAAAGGATTCCAGCGCTGACAGGGTGTCAATCAGATGGGATAATTCATTTTCGCGGATCAGGGTGTTGAGGGTGACGTAGAGACGCTTGCCATCGGCATGCAGATAGCCGGTCATGCGTTCGATGTCGGCCAGGCTGAAATTCTTGGCCTTGGCCCGGGCGGAAAAGTCCTTGAGTCCGGTATAAACAGCATCGGCGCCGGCATCGACAGCGGCAAAAAAGGCTTCGAGGCTACCGGCCGGCGCGAGGAGTTCGGGCTTTTGAGTTGTGTCAGCTTGCGGCATAAGGTGCTTATCTCCACGATCTAAGTGAGTCAATCTACCATTAACACAGTCACTGGTGTGGATGCAGCTGTTTTTCAGTTGGATGGGCGTCTACAGCGGTTCCGGTTGGCGAGGTCAGTCCTCACCCCAAAGAAGGTTTTTTAGGCCCGGAATGGCAAGCTATGGCTATCTAACTTATTGTTTATAAGCTGAGATTGTGTTCTACTTCGCCATTAATGTGGTGCTGATATCTTACAAGGAGAGAGACAATGAAACGAACATTGACGACAATTCTGTTTGTGGCTTTTTTGGTGTTGCCCGGTCTGGTACTGGGGAACGATCCCATGGCTGAGTGGCAGCCCAAATTTGACCCTCGTGGCGCGGAGCACACCTATCTGCTCTCCTGTGTCGGTCATCCGGCGATTGAGGGGGTCCGGGTTGGTTTCCATATTCGGGATCGGGTGTGGGAAGAAACAAAAGGTCGTTTGTTTGTTGATTATCGTCCCATGTCCCAGCTTGGTGGCGAGATGGATGTGATCGGCAAGCTGAGAATGGGTGCCATCCATGGAATGATGAGCTCCTCGGTGGCTGCCCCCAATGTGTCGCCGCGCCTGGGACTGGTGAATCTGCCATTCCTTGTCGGCAGCTTTGATCAGCTGCAGCAGCTTCGTAATGATGCCGGACTGTTCGAAGAGTATGGCGCCGAGGCATTGCGCTCCGGTATCCGCGTTGCTGACTTTACTGCCTATGGTGGTTACGGCTGGGCGACCCGCACCCCGGTGACCAGCCTCGAAGAAGCCAAAACCGTGATTTTCCGCATTGCCGAGGCGCCGGTCAATATTGATATGTACCGTGCCTGGGGGCTGCAGTTCACTGTCATGCCCTGGCCCGATGTGCCCCAGGCCCTGCAGACCGGGGTTATCAGCGGTCTTGACCATACCCCGACGGTGACCGGTACCGCTAACTTTTTTAATATCGCCAAACACTACACCCAGATCGACTATGCCCAGGGGCTTTATATCCACCTGATTAACGAACGCTGGCTCCAGCGGTTGCCGGACGACCTGCGGGAAATCCTGCTGCGCATTATCACTGAAGAAAGTCACAAAGCCCGGCTCGCCGGTCAGGAGCAGGATCAGCGGGAAATGGCCAAGGCCCGGGCCGCCGGAGTGTCTTTTTATCGCTTGCCGGAGCAGGATCTGGCAACCATGAAGCGTCAGGTTGAACCGGTGATCAAGCAGTGGGAGGATCGTATCGGTGCCGATTTCCTCAAACAGGTACAGCAGCGTCTGAACAACTGATAGCGCAGAAAGAAATTACCTATTGAAAAGCCGGGTTGGCGATGCCTCCCGGCTTTTTTTATTGACCTTAAAATGTTGAAACAGGTATACATTGATCTGCTAACTTGTTGAATTTACTGGTATTTAACTTTTGTTTGTCTAGATCAAACCCTGTTTGATCATATTTTATTTCATTTTTGGAGGTTTACTGTGAAAAAGATAATGTTTTTGGCCGTTCTTTTGTTGGCTGGGGTGGTGACTCAGGGGGCGGCAAATGAGGATCCTCTGGCAAGCTGGCAACCCAAATTTGATCCCAGTGGGGCAAAGTATACCTACCTTCTGTCCAACATCTCGCACCCGGTTATCGAGGGGGTTGCTGCCGGCTATCGCATCCGCGATGCGGTCTGGGAGCGCACCAACGGTCAGATCTATGTTGATTATCGCCCCCTGGCACAACTGGGGGGAGAGCGTGATGTGATCAGTAAGCTGCGCCTTGGCGCGGTCCACGGCATGCTCAGCTCATCGGTGGCGGCGGCCAATGTGGCCGATACCCTGGGGATTGTCAATCTTCCCTATGTTGTTGATACCTTCGATAAACTTGACACCTTCAGGTCGGATCCGGAGATCTGGCAGCCCTTTGCCGACAGCGCTCTGGCCGGGGGGATTTATGTTGCTGATATTACCAACTATGGTCCTTACGGTTGGGCCACCACGGTACCGGTCGACAGCCTTGAGGCCGCTAAAAGCGTCAATTTCCGGATCGCTGAAGCACCAGTCAATACCGATGCTTATCGCGCCTGGGGGTTGAAATTCACGGTGATGCCCTGGCCCGATGTGCCCCAGGCCTTGCAGACCGGAGTTATCACCGGTCTTGACCACACCGCCATTGTCTGCAATATCACGAAAAAGTTTACCGTTGCCAAGCATTTCACCGAACTGAACTACGCCCAGGGACTGTTTGTTCATCTGGTCAACAAGCGCTGGCTGGATCGCCTGCCGGAGGAGTTGCGCACCATCTTCCTGGAGGTTGTAGCGGAAGAAAGTGCCAAATCGCGGGAAGCCACACGTCGTCAGCACGAAGAGCAACTTGCTGCCGCCAGGGCAGATGGAGTACAGATTCATCAATTGTCGGAAGCTGATCTGGACCAGTTGAAAAAAATGTCCGAACCGGTTCTGCAGCGCTGGAGTGAGCGGGTCGGAGCTGAGTACCTGGCGTTGGTACGGGCAAAGCTTGGCAGTTAGAGATAATCTCTGTATAATCCCCCTCGCCATGACGGGGCCGGAGAGGATCCCTCTTTGGCCCCGTCTTTCGTTTGCCCTCACCAAGAAGCGTAGAGACGATCTCTACTCCGAAAACACCTTTCCCAGCGGATATGGCCAGAATTAGCGGAGCCGGACACGGACGATGCTGAAAAGAATCTTCAAAAAAATTGATCGAACATTTCTGTTTGTCGAAGAATGGTCGCTGTTTATTGCGGTCAGTGCCGCCCTGCTGGCGGCCATGGCTAATGTTGTCCTGCGCAAGAGCGGGGGAGATATCAATATCTTCTGGTCGGATGAAGTGGTGCGTAAGGTCATCTTTTTTTCTACCTATATCGGTGCGGTAACGGCGATTCGCAGTCGCTCGTTGATTCGCATCGATGCCCTGCCGCAGATTTTTCCGGTACTCAAGCGCCCCCTGACCCTGATCTCGCATATTGCGGTGCTGTTTTTTGCCGGGGTGATGGTCAAGCTAGGGTGGACCATGACGGCCATGATGTATCATGACCCCTTTGCCCGTACCAGTACCCTGCAGATTCCCGAATGGTATTTTTACGCGGTGCTGCCGGTCATGGGGGTGATGATGTTTTTTCGCACGTTGGTCGTGATGGTTGAAGACTGGCGCGGCATCCAGGATATGACCGAGGACAAATGACATGGAAATGAGCTACCTGCTGATCCTTGCCCTGTTGCTCGGTTGCCTGGCCGCTACCGTGCCGGTGTTTATGGCGCTGTTTTTTACCGGCACCTTCGGGCTGGTATTTCTTCTCGATATCGATCCGCGTATTGTGATTGAGGTGTTGTATCGCAGTATGGACAAGTTTGCCCTGGTCGTCGTTTTGTTTTTTGTTCTCTGCGGCAATATCATGACGACCGGAACCATTGTCAAAAAACTGATCAATACCGCCAATGTGCTGGTTGGGTTTCTGCCCGGCGGGCTGGCGATGGCCGGGATTCTTGCCTGTGGCTTTTTTGGTGCTATCTCCGGCTCTACCGTGGCGACGGTGGTGGCCATTGGTGGTTTTATGATTCCGGCGCTGATCAAGAATAATTATGATGAAAAATTTTCGGTCGGGGTGATGACCACGGCACCGATACTTGGCGTTATTATCCCTCCTTCTATTGCCATGATCCTCTACGCCATGGTCAGTAATGACCCCCTCGAGGCCCTGTTTCTGACCGGTTTTATTCCCGGCTTGTTGATTATGGTGGCCATGAGTATCTACGCCTATATCGTTTGTAAAAAACAGGGTCTACCGACCCTCGAACGTCCGACGTTCAGGGAGGCGCTCAAGGTTATCCGTGAAAGTATCTGGGCATTGCTGTTGCCGGTGCTGATTTTCGGCGGCATTTACTCCGGCCTTTTTACGGCCAATGAAGCTGCTGTGGTAGCCTGTTTTTATGCCTTCTTTGTCGAAATTGTCATCCATCGTGACTTGAAACTGCGCGACGTTAAGCGGATCGTGGTGTCTTCGGCGGTCACTTCGGCCACTCTGCTGATCATTGTTGCCGGCGCCTCGGTGTTTGGCGAATACCTTACCTTTGAACAGATCCCCAACAAGATTGCCAATGCCGTCGTCAGCAGCATCGATTCGCCCTGGGTGTTTCTGCTGGCGGTTAATATCCTGCTGCTGGTTATTGGCATGTTCATGGATATTATTTCCGCCACCTTGATCCTGACCCCGATTTTTCTGCCCTTACTGAGTCAGTTCGGTATTGATACCATGCACTTCGGTCTGCTGATGACCCTTAATCTGGGGATCGGCTACTGTACTCCGCCGCTGGGAGTCAGCCTGTATATTTCCGGTGCGATAGTCAACCGGGACCTGCTCTATGTCTCGAAGGCGGTTATGCCTTTTTTGCTGATCCAGATTGCCATTTTGCTGCTGCTGACTTTCTGGGCTGATCTGGTGCTGTTTCTGCCTCGCCTGGTATATGGTTAAGCACAAAAAACGCAGCAAAAAATTTAATTTTTAAACACAGGAGTATTGCTGATGAACAGAACCGCCAGCAAAACCATGCTGATTGCCGCCATGGTGCTATTGATTTGTCTGCCTGCTGTGGCCAGGGAACATCCGGCGGTGGCACAAAGTCTTGAGGAGTATCTGCTCAGCTATGATTATGATGCACGCCGTGAAATGAAAGCTAACAGCCTGTTTCTGATCGACCATCTGATGGACGAAGAGGTGGTGCTGGTGGATATCCGCTTTGCCGAAGAACAGCAGGCCTGGAATTTCAATTTTGCCCTGCATATTCCTCTTAATGAGTTGCCCTTGCGCCTTGATGAGCTGCCCAAGGACAAACTGATTGTTACCGCTTGCCCTCACAAGGATAGGGCGATTCTTGCCATGGCCTATCTCCGGACCCAGGGGTATCAGGTGCGTTATCTGGAAGATGGGCTGATCAGTCTGGCGGAAAAACTGCGCGGTGATGATGCGCGGATGCTGATGCAGTTTTTACCGGCAGAGAAACAGCCCGCAAGACACCCAAACGGTGACAGAGGAGAGACTTATGGCAGCACGGATACTGGTTCCGATCAATGATTCCGCAACGACCCACAAGACCATCGCTGACATCATCAGCAACCGGGAGCGTTTTAGCGCCCGGCTGATGTTGTTGCATGTGATCAACGATCAGCTGGCCTATCGGATGATCCCTGATTTCCAGATTGAAATGGTGCGGGAAAATGCCATGCGGGCGGCCAGTGACAGGATGGGAAAGCTGGCCGAACAGTTGCGTGAGGCTGATTTGGAGGTTGAGCTGCGGATTGAGTTTGGTATGCCGCGCCGGCTGATTCCACAGATCGCTAATAACGAAGATTTTCAACTGCTGGTACTGGGGCGCCGTAGTGGTCGCGGCGAGATTCGTGATGTGCTGTTCGGCTCGGTTGCCAATTACGTGCTGCACAATGTGCGCTGTCCTGTGCTGCTGTTCTGATCATGCGATCATTCAAACTGTGACTTGAACTCGTCAAACTGGTTGAGAATACTACTAATTTCCTCTTGCAGGCGGGCAATCTCCTGCTCCAGCAGGGAGACCTTGTCCTCCAGCTGGGTGAGACGCTCACTGCTTGAGAGGTTTCCCTCCCGCTGTTGCGAAATTATCCCTTCAGCCAACTCTACCTCTGAAGTCTCGGCGCGCAACCGATCAATGTAACGGCTTTCCTTGCGACCGGGCTGACGCGCCAGTTGCGTGACCAGGGGAGGCTCGCTGCTACTTAAGGTGTTCATCACGGTTTCCACTGCGGTGAGGTCAGCAAAGGCATACATCCGTTCACAGCGGGTACGGATTTCACCAATCGTCTGGGGTCCCCGCAACAGCAGGATCGCCAGCACCGCCAGTTCGTTGCGGTCCAGGTGTAAGGTTCCCTCAAGATGATGACAATAGCGCTGGGTCCGTACCCCTTCAGCAGAACGATAAATCAGTTGCTGTCGCCGCAGATCATCGAGTCCCCGGGCGACTTCTTCTTCGGTCAACACCATGACCGGATCGCGATTCGATTTCTGATTACAGGCATTGGTCAGGGCGTTGAGACTTAAGGGATAATATTCCGGCGTTGCCAGCTCTTTTTCAACCAGAGCGCCGAGGATACGGATTTCAACGGAAGACAGTTGTTGATACATGGAGATTCTTTCTGGCAGACAGGTTTTTTAGGTTAGTGACAGGGTAGATAACAGCATAAACAGCGAGGTGTTGGCAACTGCTGAATGCCGTGCGGGGGGACAGTTACAAAAAAAACAGGCGATCACCACCATGGTAAATCGCCTGTTGTTATCCCCTCAGCTTAAATTGCAGATCATGGTCTAAATGCGTGGCCCTTGACCACCACGGCGTCCTGATCTTTCCCCCGGGGTGCAGTCACCGGCACCACAATTTCTGAACTGCCCACGCTTGCCGTGGAAGTTGTCCCCCTGGAGTTCGCGCAGTTGCTCAAATTTTTGCTGTTGCTCCGGGGTCAACACCGCAGCCATCTGCTGGCGATGATTGGCGCCATCCACCATCATCCGGGTTTTTAATTCGGCGTGTTCCTGCACGGCTGCACGGATGCTCGCTTCATCTGCGTTGTTGGCTCTGGAGACTTCGCGCAGCTTTTCACGGCTGGCCTGCATTTCCGTGCGCAGGGTCTGCTGCTTTTGCTGGCGCTCTTCCCGTAGGGTTTGCAGCTGTTGCTGTTGCTCTTCGCTCAAGTCGAGAATCACTGCCATTCGTTGTTGTTGCCCTTGCTGACGCTGCTGCCGATCTTGGTCGCTCAGTTGCTGGGTTCCTCGTTGATTACAGTCCTGCCCGCTGCGCATTCCCGGACCACCCGGCCAGCCAAAGGCATGGGTTCCGGCCAGCAACAGACCAACAATAAGCAAACTGAATAAAATAGTTCTTTTCATGTTTTTCTCCTTTTATTCTGTGGGTTGATTAAAAATGTTTCGCGTCGATGGCTAGACTATAATCAAATCAAGGGTAAATGTGGGTTAAGAGCTGTGAGGTTTAAGTAAAGTTAGGTAAAGTTGTTGATCCCTGTTTTCTCTTTACATTTCTTTACAGCGCTGATCATGGCTGACAGGTATGATCAGCAGATACGACAATAATGATATCAGACAACATGGGCTGGAGAACGTATGGAACGGATTCTGGTTATTGATGATGACATGGAACTATGTGAATTGCTGCAGGACTATCTGGGAGGTGAAGGCTTTCAGATTGATGCGGTGCACCGCGGGGATCTGGGAGCCGAGGCGGCAACGAGCCATCCTTACGAGCTGGTGGTACTGGAT
>JAWOFG010000012.1:0-7951 GCA_046482365.1 Pelovirga sp.
CTGTTATCCGCTGGGCGGCAAGAGCCACCACTCCGGGCAGAAACAGGTAGGCCGCTTCGAAGCGTGACATCAGTTTGCTGAAAGATTCTGTTGAGGCCGTCATCTCTGCCCGGCAGGGTTCTGCTGACAGAAGATAGCAACCACTGCCCTTGCGGATGGCAACAACCCCAAGCCCTTCCAGTCGACCCAGGGTGCTGCGAAGGGTGTTGCGACTGACGCCGAACTCTACCGCCAGATGACGCTCTGCCGGCAGGCGTTGCCCCGGCAACCAGACACCGGCGGCGATCCGTTGTCGGAGTTGTGTCTCAAGTCTGCGCTCCTGTCCGCAGTTGGGTTCGATAGTATCCATAGTGGTTCTACCAATTTAAGTGTTGAAATGTTTAAACTTGATTTATCTATAATTAACCGTTAAATAGAGCATAGTCAATTGAAATATAAATCTTTTTTGGTTCTACCAATTACTTAGAAATAGCAGTTCTGTACACAGGAGTCATTATGGATGGATCGGAAATCGGCGGCGAACTGATAGCGACGAAGGATCTGCAAGAGAGTTTGGGAGACTTGCCAGTCTTGCTGTGGCGGATCGAGATTGCCCGCTCCCGGATCGAATTCCTCAACTGGCAGGCCCGGCCGAGACTTGAGCTGGATGTGGCGCTGCTACTGAAAAATCGGGATTATCGCAATCGTTTTATTCATCCAGAGGACTGCGCAGCGTTGGATGAACTGATGCAGAAGCTACGGAGAGGTGAAGGCGGTGCGCTACTGTTTCGGGCGCTGGGAGCCGGCGGCCGGCATCTCTGGTTCAAGCTGTCGGGTCAGTGCAGCCTGCAAAGCAAGGGTTTTATGGCAGGACATCTACTGGAACTGTCGGCGGCAGTAGAAGATATCCGGAGTAAGACAGACCTCTCAACTGCCACTGCCCCCTCTCAGACGGCGGTTCCGGCCCAGCAGTTTCAGCAGGCGATGCACGGCATCCACCGCATCGACAAGGTGCTGCAGCTGCTGTTGGAAAACCAGTCGCAGCCGCTATTCGATGCCATCATCTTTTCCGATATCCATGTCCGTAAAAACCAGGTGGTTGTCTATAGCTGCGGGGTTCCACTAGACTATCTGCCGCAGGGCAAGATATTCCCATACGAAGGGACCATCGCTGAGAACATCCTCCAGTTCGGGCTCGAAAACCTCATTGTTGACGACACCCATGACAGCATTAAGGCCATTGACTGGGCATTATTCGTACCAGCCGGCATCCGCTCCTATTTTGCAAAACCTTTTTATCACGGCAAAATGCTGGACAGCGTGCTGATTTTTTGTGCCACAACGCCTAACCGGTTTGCCGGAACCACGGTCGCCAGCTTCGAGGAATTTTATCCTCCCTTTCTCTGTGGGCTGAAACAATGGCGTCAACATAACAAGTCCCCGGCATGAATTCATGCAGGGGCTACAAGGCAACACTGAAGTGATCAAAAAATGGACAGATTGATCGCCTCCTATTTATCACCTCCCACCCTCTGTGGTCTTAGATAATCCTCATTTCTCGCAAGATTGGCCACGATCGTTCAACAATCAATAAAGGGACTTTTGATTAGGCTGTTTGTGCTGACCGGTAATTTTAAAATATTGGAAGTTGTGAAGGAGGTGAGGGAGAAAGACCATTCCTGATTTTGTTTTTACAATGTTTTCAGATCCGCAAACCCAACATGATCTTACATTATTGAATTCCCTGACATATTGAAAAGTCCTGCATGGGGCACAATCAAATAAGGTTCGGGTTATCTGAGCACGGTGCCTTATTAAATGAAACGATGCATCATTTCAGCGGCCCAGGTTTCGACATTTTCCAAGGTCACCTGGTGAGCAACCAAAGACTTTTCAGCGTGCCCGCACAACACCCTGTCATTGAGGTCTGCAAGACAGGAGAAGATGCCGGTTCGACGGCCCACCATATAAAGCATCTGTTCTTGGGGCTGCATATTCAGAAAACTTCTGATCGGAGCAGTCATCTTCATGTGATCTTGGGGTAATTGCCCCTCCACCTCCTGAAACAGGTTGAGGATATGGTCACTCTTGACGGTGCTACCAATATCGTGAAGGTTATCTAAAAACAATAGCAATTCCTCCGCCTTTTTCTTGTCCCCCAGGGGTTTGAAGCGACCGGCCTTAACTTCATTGTGGAGCTCAATCATCTCGGGGATCGCCAGCGTACGTATGCGAATGAAATCCGGATCAATCCTGTTCACTGCAGCGGCGGATTCAAGTGCGTTTTCACGTGAGAGTTTTTCACCTCCTAAGCCGGGCATGAAGTATTCAGAAAGTTCAATGCCGGCCTTCTTCACCTTCTGTCCGGCGAGGATGTGGGTTTGCTTGTCGACACCCTTCTTGATGATATCGAGAACTTCATTACACGACGATTCCATGCCAACATGAATCCGGATGAGTCCGACCGCGGCAAGTCGAGTCATATCCCCGTCACTGATGCGAGCGATCGAGTGGGATCGAGCATAAGATGTTACTCTCTCAACCTGGGGAAAGGTTTGACGAAGATGTTCCAGGATAGCAACAAGGTCATCAGGCTTGAGGATCAGGGTATCAGCGTCCTGAAGGAAGACGGACTTCATCCCAAGGCGCTTCCAGGTCAAGGCCGAATGAAATGCCATCTGGTCCTCAATCGAAAGCCCGACCTGAAGAGTATTTATGTTGCTTTTGATTTCCGCAGACCCGTTGATGATCTGATCGATTTCATCAACGAAATAGCGCACCCGATCAATATCCCTGCAGACATGATCTACTGGGCGGATGCTGAACTTTTGCCCTTTGTAAAGACCACAAAAAGTGCATTTGTTCCAGGGACAATTACGCGTCACCCGAAGAAGCAAGCTACCCGCCTCACTTGGTGGCCGAATAGGACCAAGCTCAAAGCCGTGGTATTCGCTGTTGTTCTGATTTTTTTTCATCCAAGTCTTCCTGAATCCCGAATTCGACTGCGTTTCTCCTGAGGTTATGTGTTCATTCTCAAAAAAACAACCTTTGGATGTTTGATGAATTTGTTCTTTGTTCTATCGCAATGTAAAGAGGGCGCGAACTTGGCAGAAACAGATGGTTCCTACAAACCCTGCATTACCGGAATGATTAGAAAGCTCAACGGGAGGAGATTTCTTTACTGTTGATTGTGAGAGCCTTGCTACCTTGCTTTACTCCAAGCAAATAGGCAGATATCACTGTCTCTCCTTCAAAAGGTCATGGAAAAAGTGAAACTTTTTTTCGTATCCTTCTTTTAAAGACCACCGTTCGATTTCAGTAAGATCGACATCAGAGGTACCTGCGACAAGGAGAGCCTGTTCCAGGCACTGCTGATCATTCCAATGAAAATAGGCGGCCAATCGATCCTTGACGCAGTCTGTTGGAGATAACGCCGCCAACTCTCCCGTTTCAAAGCTCAACACGACAATGCTTTGCGGCGTTTCATCCCCTACCGCCAAAGGGCCGGCAGGAAACTCAAGAAAATACTGGGTCTCCGGATGTTTAAAATACTTAGCCTCTTCCTGAAAACCGATCTCGGCCAAAACTTGTTTCAACTTGCGCCGTCCAGAGGATATATTCTCGACAAAATCCAGGTCGTATGACACGTACCGCCCTTCACTGTAGATAGCCACGCAGCCACCTCCAGAAAGAACTACGTCGATGCCATTCACTTGGAGATGGGTGCAGACGAAAGCAGCCAGTTCTCCCATGGTCATTGTGTGGATCTTTTTCACAGCGGTTTACCTTTTCTTCGCGGCCGTTTTCTTACCATGACCAGTTGCTCTCGTTCGCTGTCAGGATAAAAGGAAAGCGCTTTATCCAGCAAGGTCTTCAGCTCTTCAAGGAATGGATAGCGCGGGTTAAATGCATAGAGGCGTGTATTTCCGATCATGCGGCTATAAAGTACCCTTCCGACCTCCAGATTTTCAAACTGGTTTTGAATCGACCGAAGATCCGCTCCGTAAAATTTGGCTACTTCTCTCGGATAACCCTCGTCTCTGGCGAAAAGATATAAAAGAACCCTTTCTTTGTTGAGGGTTCCAAATAAAGCCTCAAGCATCCCGTTCTCCATTTTTGATGTGTATTGCTCACCCAAGTGACGTATGCATTGCGCCAATTGACGTATTTTATCCGTCAATATACTTGATTCTAGAGGTATTTACAATAACCAGATTTGTCTGTCGAATTGCAAAAAATGCTGATTGTGTTCGGGATAAGGATAAAAAGAAAATCGACAGCAGGGTGTCTGAAGAATAGCGCAATACAGGAACACCCCGCCTGGATCGACAGACGGGGTGTTCCTGTTCAATAAGTCGTGCAATGCGAGACACGAGGCACCGTTCAAAATCCCTGAAAAACTGGATTGGACAGATCATTTTTTATGTGCCAGCATGCCGTAAACCTTTTTATATAATAAAAAACTATTTCAAAATCTGAATTGTCATCTTATCTTCTATAATGATAGGGGAAGAATTTTCCTTGTCTCCAATTAGAGCAACCAACTTTTGCGCAATTTCCGGATCATACTCCATCTCATAGTATGCAAAGATTGACTGCTGAAGATCTTCAAGATTATCAAACGTCCATTTAGCCAGAAATTGCTCCTGCTGTGACAACTCCAAACCACAGTTCATAATAGCTTTTTGGGCGGCTCGCTTTTCCTGATTTTCATTGACAAGCAGGGCAAAAAGCTTTTCGACTTCTCCATCTTCATTAGGCTCAACAACGATTATTTTTCCATCCTGCTTGAGAATACGTTTAGCCTCGGATAAGGCTTGAACGCTATCTTGATGGTGCAGAGATAGTGTAAAGATAACAACGTCAAATAAGTTATCAGGAAAGTTTGTTTTTTCCCCTGAGGCAAGAATAAATTTTACACCTTTAACTCTATTGGCCGCTTTTGTGAGCAATCTTTTGTCAACGTCAATCGCCGTTAGATGACAGGATGATTCCACTAACAAAGAAGTTATGCGACCATCTCCACACCCAATTTCTAAAACAGTCCTTCCCCCAAGTTGTTCGGTTGCCAATATCTGTTGAGCAATTATATGATCGCTATTTGTTTTCATAATATGTAGAGGGGGAAACTAGTGGTATCGCAAAAGTGATATCAATAACACTATCATGCAAAGAAATGGGCTGTTATGGTTAATTCAACAATACCCTGACATTGAAGCACTGAAGAGCCTGCCATCAATAAGCGACACTGTAGCACACCGCACACAATTTTTTCACAAGTATTCCTGCATTGTCCTGTAGTGTTAAGATTGATTGAGTCGTAAAATTATCACTGGCCCTGATTACCGGGGAAATTCTGCCCGGATCTGCCAAGCAGGGTGTTCGTGTTCAAAAGTCAGGAAGCAATAATATGATGTGAGCTGACTCATATTTTCTTGTTCTCAATGGATTGAGTTAAGCGGAAGGCCCGGCAGGACTTGCCGCTTGAACGAATCGCTGTAAAAGCCAAAAAAAATTGCTTTAGTTTTTTTTGTTGCTGGTTCGACCGTATGCACGTGCATAACCGCTGATTCCCATCATCAAGCGCAGCCAGCAATGGCTCCACTTTTTCTTAGCCCTATCGGGAATCCATCCTGATGGGGCTTTTTAGTTTTACACGAAAGTTTCGATTCGTATGATCCGCATCAGCACTGTCTGGCTGTTGCCTCACCCACAATTGTTTCCTCCTGTTGAATCTCACAAACCCTGGCCAACGAGAAACGCCCCTGATCTGGTGACTGGAAGCGTTTCGTGTTCTACAGCAGGTGTATTATGAGAAACTCCATCGATCCTAAGTTTGAGGGCGCTTCACGTTCTTCCAGGGTGAGTCACGGACCACCCGAACAAAAAACTGAAGTTGCAGGTTATTTTTTCAAACGGGGATAATAGTCAGGATAGTGTTTTTCCGCGCACCCTGGACAAAGACCGTGACTGATGTCGATCGGATGATTCTGTGGGATATAAGCATCAACTTCCTGCCAGTTGCCATTCTCATCCCGGATTTTTTTACAGAAGGAGCATAAGGGGAGGATGCTGCGCAGGACTTCGATTTCTTCCTGCATTTCTTCAGTATGGCGGGCTTTGTCTATAGCCAGGGTACATAGGGGTGCTATTGTTATTGCCAGGTTTAGGTAGCGTTCAAGATAGCCGGGCATGGCCAAACCAACGATTTCCAGATAACCATGAAAAAGGTCACCGGCTTTCAGTGAGATCCAAAAGCCGTCTCTTGCTTGACTGATAACATAGTTTTCGGCTTCCAGTCGGACTTGCTCCTGCTCTGTCAATTTGTCCACTGGGGCGGTTTTCTGAGCTGCGGCGGAGTCGGAAGAGGCAGTATGAAAAATAACCTCCTGAGGAGCGAACAAGACCTTAAAAAGATCCGCCACATCAGTAACAGCGTCTTCTACTTTGGTTTTCCCAGTCAGTTCGTCCAGCATGGAAAGAGCTAGGGCATAGTGGGCCGCCTGCTCCTGGTATTCCATCAGTGTTGTTTGAAGGTGACGGTTTCTGGTGTCGCTGACCAGCGCGCGCAAAACAGCGGCCAGGTAATCAAGACCGATCCAAATCTGTGACGCGGGCAGCCCGACATAGTTAGCAAAGGCCGCCAGTTGGCGATCACTGTCCGCGAAAATGCCGGTGTCCAGAAGAACAATGTTACTGGCACAATCCTGAAAAAAGAGCTGTGCCGTCTCTTGCTGTTGGAAGCCCCATGAACGCAGGTGATCAGCCCAGCCTTCCAGCCAACCGGAGGAAACCAGATAAGCCTTCTGATGGATCAGCTTGTCGGTCAGGGTTTTGCCGGCGATGAGATAAAAACACTGGTCAAAGTTGTGCAGGCAGAGCGTGTGAACATCAGTTGGTGGGTCAGGCAAGGCGCTGGGCAGACAACTACCGATGACCAGCAACGGCTGAGAAGGGTTTAACTCCGGAAGCTGCTGCGCCAGATCGTTCCATAATTTGATCGGCCGCTCGCAGCTGGCCTGCATGCTGACCAGGTCGATGCCCGGCAGTTCGCCCTGCTCATATAAAGACGCCACTTCAGGATAAAAATTCTCACAAATGGCGACCGTTGTTATCGGCTCTGATAAGAGCTCCATACCACCCTCCTTGACCCACGCTTAGCTGTTCGGCAAGGGATAATGTCCATGCCGTTCGACTGCGTCACGAATGGCCAGCAGCACGTCCTCACTGACCTGCCAAGGGATTTCGCCGTGATTGTCGGCAAGGATAAAGCCGCCCCCTTTGCCGGCTGCGGAAATTGCCTGCTGTACCTGATGTTGCGCTTCAGCAGGGGTCCAGCGCGCCATCTCGATTCCATTCAAATTGCCAATCACCGTCAGTCGGTTGCGGCAGGCGTTTTTGATCTCGGTAAGCGATTCTAACGCCGACACACCAACCGCCTGAGTTCCGGTGGCGACCAGATCATCGATGATCGGCAGGCTGGTGCCGGAGGCCAGATGGATTGCTGTCGGCCCCTTGATGCGTGGCAGGGTGCGACAGGCTACCTGATAGCCGGTAGTCCGATAATCAGCCGGGCTGATGATGGTTGGCGACGAGACCGGGTCGAAATAGACAATGGCCGTGGCTCCGGCCGCCAGTTGGGCATTGGCCCAGGCGACGCAGAATTCCTGGTTAAGTGCCATCAGTTGCCAGAACAGCTCCGGTTGTTCATAGATCAGGTTCAGATAAGAGGCAAAACCCATCTGCATCACCGGCAGCGAAAATGGCGACATAACCACGCCCAGAATCGGCACCTCATCAGTGGCCTGCTGCTTTATCGCAGCGATGGCCTGAAGCGCTTTCTGCAGGGCTGCATTGTCGGCAATGTCGGGCACCTGGAGGTGTTTGATCTCAGCAGGGTCGCGAACGATGGGCGGTCCGGCATTGGGTGGACCTTCGTTGTAGAAAATCACCTTCCCACCCCAGGCAGTAT
>JAWOFG010000083.1:0-31864 GCA_046482365.1 Pelovirga sp.
AGGCATTGCGTTTGCTCTGATTCCAGCCCCGCGACAACTCAGTGCCGATTGTGGATTGGCCTTATGTTTTGCTCCGACTGAACGTGTCGGAATCAGCGAAATACTTGAAGGCTCAGGTCTTGCTATTGCGGAACTCTGGGTGATGCAAGCAGGTAAGTATGTGCAGATTGTATAAGTCCACTTTTCTTCCGAAATTTGTCTTGACAAATAAGGAGGATAAATTTTACTTTCACTCTTTTGTGAGTTGAAGCGACAGGCTGTATGTTTGATAATCTCTCTGACAAGCTTGATGCAGTTTTTAAAAAACTGCGTGGCCACGGGCGGTTAACCGAAAAGCAGATCAAAGAAAGCATGCGCGAAATTCGCCTGGTTCTGCTTGAGGCCGATGTGAATTTCCGGGTTGTCAGGGATTTCGTTGCCACGGTCAGTGAACGCGCAGCAGGGCAGGATGTTCTCAAAAGCCTGACGCCGGCGCAACAGGTTATAAAAATTGTTCGGGAAGAGTTAGGTCGCCTGATGGGCGATGGGGAAGATAACTCCCTGAAGTTGGCTGCCAAACCCCCGGTTTCATTGATGCTCTGCGGGTTGCAGGGGGCTGGTAAAACAACCAGTTGTGGCAAGTTGGCACTTAAGTTGCGGCGGGATAAACGTAATCCGTTGCTGGTGCCTGCCGACGTTTACCGGCCGGCGGCGATTGAACAGCTCAAAACTTTGGGTCGCCAGTTGGGGGTCGAGGTTTTCGACTCGTCGGTTGATGATAAACCGGTTGATATTTGCACCCGTGCCCATCGCTACGCCGAGCTTAACGGTTTTGACACGATCATTTTAGATACCGCCGGTCGTCTGCATATCGATGCTGAGTTGATGGGTGAGCTTAAAGGGATTGTCCAGGCGGTTGCTCCGCAGGAAATCCTGTTTGTCGCTGACGCCATGACCGGTCAGGATGCGGTCACGGTGGCCGCCAGCTTTAATGAACAGCTGCCGCTGACCGGCATTGTTCTGACCAAGATGGATGGCGATGCCCGCGGTGGGGCGGCCCTGTCCATCAGAGCGGTAACCGGCAAGCCGGTTAAGCTGGTCGGGATGGGGGAAAAGCTCGACGCTCTTGAGGTTTTTCACGCTGACCGTATGGCCCAGCGCATCCTCGGCATGGGAGACGTCTTAAGTCTGATCGAAAAAGCCCAGGCGGCGGTCGAGGCGGATGACGCCGCGGCGATGGAAGCCAAACTGCGCAAAGATGGTTTCACCCTTGAAACCTTCCTTGAGCAGATGCAGATGGTTAAGAAGATGGGGTCGATGGACTCCCTGTTGAAGATGATCCCAGGTGCCGGTAAAATGATGAAGCAGGCACCAGGGATGCAGCTGCCGGAAAAGGAAATCCAGAAGATCGAAGCCATTATCCGCTCGATGACGGCGCGTGAACGGATGGATCATCGGATCTTGAATGGGTCACGCCGCCTGCGTATCGCTAAGGGTAGCGGTACCCGGGTGCAGGACGTCAATCAGCTGTTAAAGCGTTTTGTCGAAGCACAGAAAATGATGAAAAAGATGCAGAAAATGGGGCCTAAGGGGCTCAAGGGAATGCTTGGTCGTGGTGGTCAACTTCCATTTTAAATAGTTTATATACCGCCAATAATTCATGTGAAACACCAGGAGGACAGACAGCATGGCAGTAAAAATCAGGCTCGCCCGCGGTGGCGCTAAGAAAAAACCAGTTTATCGGGTTGTTGTAGCCGATGAGCGTTTCCCACGGGATGGCCGGTTTATTGAAGCATTGGGACAGTACAACCCGCGTTTGGAAGACTCTCTGATTGACTTTAAAGACGATCGCGCGCTGGAGTGGCTGCAAAAGGGCGCCCAGCCGACAGATACGGTACGTAGATTATTGCGTCTTTCCGGGGTCTGGGCAAAATTCAAGGGTCAGCCAGCGGCACAAGCCTGATTCTATCTGGCTGTGCTGATTGATGGAGTGGCATGTTGATTGGTTCTGAACATCAACCAGGCGATCAAGAGGCTTTGCTCCATATAGCAGATGTTGTAGGTACTCACGGCCTGCGCGGTGATCTCAAAGTACGAGTACACTCCGGTGATCATTCTGTGCTCTTGACGGTTGACGAGGTTACGCTCGAGATACCAACAGGAAAAACTATTGTTGCTCCTGTCAGCCGTCAGGTCCCCCACAAAGGGATAGTGTTGCTGCGGTTTAAGGGATTCGACACGATCGAATTGGCCACGCCTCTGATTGGCAGCAAGGTGAAAATACCGCAGTCAGCTCTGCCCGAGCTTGACGATGATGAATATTACTGGGAAGAGCTGTCGGGCATGCAGGTCATTGATCGGCACTATGGTGACCTCGGCCGTTTGGTCAGAATATTCACCACTGCCGCCCATGATACCTATGTGGTTGAGGGCGCCTACGGCGAAGTGCTGATTCCGGCAGTGAAAGAATTTGTTGTAACGATTGATCCGGCGCAGGGAACTATCGAAGTCGATTTGCCCGTTGGGCTGGTGCCGGAACAAGAATGATTTTTCATGTGATCACCTTGTTCCCGGAAATGTTCGAGTCTCCTTTGCGCGAGAGTATTCTCGGTCGGGCATTAAAGCAGGGACTTATTGAAGTTGAAACCCACAACCTGCGTAACTGGGCCGAAGGTAAGCATCTGGCCTGCGATGATGCGCCCTATGGTGGTGGTGACGGCATGGTGCTCAAACCTGAACCCCTGTCACGGGCCGTCACCGAATTGAAACACCGCACCCCGTCTGCCAGGGTGTTGCTGATGTCGCCGC
Organism: Pelovirga sp.; assembly: GCA_046482365.1. GTDB lineage: Bacteria > Desulfobacterota > Desulfuromonadia > Desulfuromonadales > Geopsychrobacteraceae > Pelovirga. The sequence goes on from JAWOFG010000083.1 coordinate 2,788, forward strand.
AGGGCGTTCCTTTTGATCAGCAGCATGCCCGGCGTTTATCAACCGAAGAGGGAATCATCTTTCTCTGCGGACGTTATGCCGGGTTTGATGAGCGGGTTCGTTCGACACTGGTGGATGAAGAATTTTCCATTGGCGACTTTGTTTTAACCGGTGGAGAGTTGCCTGCCCTGGTGATGATAGATGCCATCTCCAGACATCTGCCCGGGGTTCTTGGCTCGGCAGATAGCGTGACAAGCGACTCTTTCACTGACGGCCTGCTGGAATATCCCCAGTATACCAGGCCCCCGGTTTTTAATGGTGTTGCCGTGCCGGATATATTGCTTTCGGGTGATCACGGGCGGATCAACGCCTGGCGCCGTGAACAACAGTTGTTGCGCACCCTGCAGCGCCGCCCCGATTTGCTGGAAAAGGCCGACCTCAGTGTTGACGATCGCCGTATTCTCGAGAGATTGCGTGATGTAACTGAAGGGTCTTAATAAATAAACACTGTCGAAAGACAAGGATAGAATCATTTATCAGGAGGATAAGGCATGAACATCATCGATAGATTAGAACAAGAACAACTCCGCAAGGATGTTCCCCAGTTTAAGGCGGGTGATACCCTCAAGGTTCACGTTAAAATCACTGAAGGGGACAAACAGCGGATTCAGGTTTTTGAAGGGATCTGTATCAAGCGTGTCAACAGCGGCCTTGGTTCGTCATACACCGTGCGTAAGATCTCGGGCAGTGTCGGCGTCGAAAGAATCTTTCCGCTCCACTCACCAAGCATTGAAAGAGTTGATCTGGTGCGGATTGGTAAGGTGCGCCGTGCGAAATTGTACTACCTGCGCAACCTGCGCGGCAAAGCTGCCCGGATTGCGGAAAAGCGCACTGCTTAATTCCTGCTCAACAGCACAAGAAGCCCTCAGTATGCAAGCTGGGGGCTTTTTTAATGAAGGTGGCGACCAGAATGACACCTTTGAGTTTGTTCGACGACCCACCGCCAACGTTTCTGGAATTTGAGGAGCAGGCGCGCCGCCGCGGATTCCAATCTGTTGCCGGGATTGATGAGGCTGGACGCGGTCCTCTGGCCGGACCGGTTGTTGCCGCAGCGGTTATTCTGCCCGAACAATTTTTTCTGCCCGGCTTGACCGATTCCAAAAAGCTCAGCGAGCGCCGGCGCCAATTTCTTTATCCGGAAATCTGCCAACAGGCACGAGCTGTCGGTGTTGGTGTCGCTTCAACCCAGGAGATTGATCGTCTGAACATTCTCCAGGCGACCTTGCTGGCCATGACCCGTGCGATTGGCCGCCTGCCCCAGATCCCTGATCACTTATTGATTGATGGCATCTCTGCCGTTCCCTTGAATCTTTCACAACAATGTATCAAGCAGGGTGATAGTCGTTCCCTTTCCATTGCCGCGGCCTCGGTGGTGGCCAAAGTGATTCGCGATCGGATCATGCTCAGTTATCATCGGCAGTTGCCTGCTTACGGTTTTGCAACTCATAAGGGCTACGGAACGCTGCAGCATCGGGCAGCCATTGCTGAGATCGGCCCATCCGCTCTTCATCGTACAACCTTTGCCGGCGTCAAGGAGCACCTCAAGTGACTGAACAACGCCTGGCTCTGGGAGCCCATGGTGAAGATGTCGCGGCTGTCTATCTGCGCGAACAGGGTTATGCTTTGCTGGAGCGAAATTTTCGCTGCCCACTGGGGGAAATCGATATCATTGCCAAGAAACACCATGACCTGATTTTTGTCGAGGTAAAAACCCGGCGCAGTACCCTGTTTGGGTTGCCACAGGACGCGGTCGGTGCCCATAAACAACGGCAGTTGCTTCGCAGTGCCCAGTGGTATCTTAAAAAACCGGGTGTTTCACGCTATCATCCGCGTTTTGATGTGATAGCGATTCTGGTTCAGCCAGGACAGACGCCGAAAATCAATCATATCCAGAATGCCTTTGCTATCGCCGGCTGAAGGTTTTTTTCGTTAAGGAGATGTCGTCCATGACCAACAAAACAACCGTTACGGCAATTGATCCAGTCCCGTATGGCCTTGTTCGCGTGGCTGCGGCAACGCCGCAACTTCATCTGGCTGATCCTGATGCGAATGTTGTTGAAATCTGCAACCTGGCCCAGCGTGCGGCTGAACAATCTTGCTCCCTGGTGGTTTTCCCGGAACTCTGCTTGACCGGTTACAGTTGTGGTGACCTGTTTTTCCAGAAAATCTTACAGCAGCGGGTAGTTGAGGTGTTGTTTGACCTGGAAAAATGGACAGCTACAACTGATGTTGCCTTGGTTATCGGGCTACCCCTGACTGTTTCAGGGCGTTTGTTTAATTGTGCTGCGCTGATCAGCGGTGGCATCATTCACGGTCTGGTGCCCAAGACCCATTTGCCTAACACCGGCGAGTTTTACGAGCAACGATGGTTTTCTTCGGCGCGAGATGCCAATTGTTCAACCGTCACCCTGCAGGGTGTTGATATCCCCTTTGGTGCCGATCTGCTGTTTGCTGCGGCGGATGATCCACAGATGATCATCGGTGTCGAATTGTGCGAAGATCTGTGGGCGGTACAGCCTCCCAGCAGCTCTCAAGCACTGGCCGGGGCCAGTTTGTTGCTGAACCTCTCAGCGAGCCCGGAGATTCTCGGCAAATATGAGTATCGCCGTAACCTGGTGGCTTCACAGTCGGCACGGTGCCTGGCCGCCTATATCTACGCCGGCTCAGGGCCGGGCGAGTCGAGCACTGATCTGGTTTTCCCCGGGCACTCCCTGATTGCGGAAAATGGCCAGATTTTTGTCGAGACCGAGCGTTTTTCCTTTGAAAGTCAGCTGGTGGTTGCCGATGTTGATGTTGCCCGACTGCAAAGCGAGCGTCAGCGCAATCGCCCCTTTACTGAAAGTGCCCCTGAAGATCCCTCCCGAGTGATATCAATCCCCTTGCACCGACATCCCGTCTCCGGGCTGTTGCGGCCATTGGCACGAACACCTTTCGTTCCGCCTGACCTTGCCGAGCGCCGGGATCGTTGTCACGAGATTTTTCAGATCCAGACCAGCGGGTTGGTCAGACGCCTGCGTCATACCGGATGCCAGGCGGTTGTCATCGGCCTCTCCGGCGGTCTTGATTCCACTCTGGCGCTGCTGGTGACGGTTAAGGCTTATGACCTCGCCGGGTTGCCGCGGACCGGGATTGTCGCCGTCACCATGCCCGGATTTGGTACCACCAACCGGACACGATCAAATGCTCAAAGGCTTGCCGAAGAGTTGGGGGTGACGCTGCGGGTAATACCCATTGATGCCGCCGTTGAGCAGCATTTTCATGATATCGATCACGATCCCAACCTTCACGATGTGACCTACGAAAACAGTCAGGCGCGTGAACGTACCCAGATTCTGATGGATATTGCCAACCAGGTTTCCGGCTTGGTTGTCGGTACCGGTGATCTGTCGGAATTGGCTCTGGGCTGGTGTACCTACAATGGCGATCATATGTCGATGTACGCGGTTAACAGCGGCGTACCCAAAACCCTGGTACGCTATCTGGTGCAATGGTGTGCCGATGAAGAATTCAGCGGCGAAACGTCGACCCTGTTGCGTGATGTCTGTGCTACCCCCATTTCCCCGGAACTGTTGCCGCCGACCGCTGATGGAGAAATTGATCAGTTGACGGAGCAGCTGATTGGCCCTTACCTGATCCACGATTTCTTTCTCTATCAGGTGATAAGGATGCATTATTCACCAGCGAAGGTGCTGATGCTGGCCGAGCAGGCCTTCGCTGAGGATTATTCGCGTTCCCAATTGATCGATTGGTTGAAGCAGTTCTACCGTCGTTTTTTCAGCCAGCAGTTCAAACGCTCCTGTCTGCCCGATGGCCCCAAAGTCGGCACCGTCGCATTGTCACCGCGCGGCGACTGGCGGATGCCGAGTGATGTATCAGCAGCTTTGTGGCTTGGTCAACTGGAGCAGTTGTAGTGACGGGTACCCTTTACGTCATTGCTACCCCCATCGGCAATCTCGAGGACATGACCTACCGGGCCGTCAGAGTATTGGGGGAGGTGGTATTGATTGCCGCTGAAGACACCCGCCACAGTCGCAAGCTGCTGACTCATTACGGGATTGCCACCCGCCTGATTTCTTATCACGATCATAATGAAAAGGGTCGAGCAGAACAGCTTCTTGTTCACCTGAAAGATGGCCAGGATATTGCTTTGATCAGCGATGCCGGAACCCCCTGCATTGCCGATCCCGGCTATGAATTGGTATTGCGCTGTCATCAAGAGGAAATCCCGGTTGTTACCATACCAGGACCCTCTGCGGTAATTGCCGGCTTGTCGATTGCCGGATTGCCGACGGACGGGTTTCGCTTTCTCGGATTTCTGCCGGCCAAAACCCAGGCCAGACGCACTGCGTTGCAACGTTGTAGTGACGAATCCGCGACCCAGGTCATGTACGAAGCCCCCCACCGTTTACTGGCAACCTTGTCTGATATTGTTGACATCTGTGGCAGTGACTGTCGGGTTGCTATTGCCCGTGAATTGACCAAGCGCCATGAAGAGCTGTTTGCCGGCACGGCAGCAGAAGCACTGAGCAGTTTTGCCGAACGGAGTGGAATAAAAGGCGAGCTGGTCATCATGCTGGCACCCGCGCCCCGGCAGGCACCGGCGATGAACATCAGTGAACAATTACACCACTTGCGCCGGACCACCAGGCTAAGCTGGAAAGAAATCGTCAAACAGGTTGCGCGCGACCAGGGAGTCGCCGGTAGCGAGGTTTATCGGGAGTCTCTAGCGTTGCGGAAGGAAGGGGTGGAGGAGGACGAAAAGACCTGAGATGTAGCGCTATTTGGCGCACGAGCAAGCGGATTTAAAAGTTTATGCCCGAACCTCAAAGGCACTGAATTCATCATCAGAGTCAAGCCATTCAACATCGACCTGATCAACCCGCGCCATCCTTGGTCCCTCGTGGCACCAGTCGATGATGCTCTCAACCGCCTTCTTATCCCCCTGGAAAACCGCTTCGACGCTACCATTGGAACAGTTGCGGCACCAGCCGGTGACGCCCAGTTCAACGGCTTTTTCTTTAGTGCTCTGGCGGAACCAGACTCCCTGTACTCGGCCGCTGATGCGTGTTTTTGCACTGACAGTGGTCATGGGTTTTCTCCTGTTGAGGTCAGCTCAAGAAATTCATCCTCGGTCAATACGGTGATGCCTAAACTCCTGGCCTTGTCCAGCTTGCTACCTGCTCCGGGCCCGGCAACGAGATAGTCGGTCTTGCCGCTGACCGAGCCGCTGGCACGCCCACCCTGTTGCACCACCAGTTCTTCGCCCTGTTTGCGGGGAAAGCGTTCAAGGCTGCCGGTAAAAACGATAGTTTTTCCTGCCAGCAGATTGCCGACCGGCTGCCGATTCACGACGGGGGGTGCGACGCCCAGCTTTACTAGTTCTAAAAGCAATGTACGGTTTTTCTCAGCGGCAAAAAAATTGACAATGCTGCCGGCAACCTGGGGACCGATTTCGTGAATAGCCATCAGGGTGTCATAATCTGCGTGGGCCAGCTGGTCAAGACTGCCAAACTGCCCTGCCAGCAGTCGCGCCGTGTGACTACCGACATGGCGGATCCCCAGGGCGTAGATCAGGTTGGCCAGAGGGCGGTTTTTGCTGCTCTCAATCGCTGCCAGTAGATTTTCAGCGAGTTTGTCTCCCATGCGTTCAAAGCGGAAGAGGTCCTGTTTTTTCAGGCGATACAGGTCAGCAATGCTGGTGATCAGGTGCAGACGCAGGAGTTGATCGATATAACGATCCCCCATACCCTGAATGTCCATGCCGCCACGTGAGCAGAAGTGTTTGAGGGATTCCTTCAGTCGGGCCGGACAATCGATGCCCTGACAACGTGGTACGACCTCGTCATCCTCCTGAACCAGGGGGGAGTTGCAGACCGGACAATGGGATGGTCGAGGGATGGCTTGCTCGGTCCCTGTTCGTTTTTCTTTGACCACCCGCACGACCGCCGGGATAACATCCCCGGCCCGCTCTACAATAACAGTGTCGCCAATATGGGCATCAAGGCGCTCAATTTCATCCCAGTTGTGCAGGCTGGCGCTGGAAACATTCACCCCGCCGACATTGACCGGGACAAGATTGGCAACGGGGGTGACAGCACCGGTACGACCAACCTGCAGCCGTACAGATTCAAGGACGGTCTCGGCCCGGCGGGGAGGGAATTTACAGGCGATGGCCCAGCGTGGGGTACGGCTTTTCACGCCGAGTTCCTCCTGCAGGTCGCGGTGATTGACCTTGACCACCATACCGTCGATTTCGTATTCAAGTTTCTCACGGCGATCAAGCAGTTGCTGATAGCGATTAATTGCCGCGTGGATGTTTGGTACGCAGCGGGTTTCGGCAAGATTGACCTGCAGCCCCCAGCGGGTGAGATCGTCAAGCAGTTGCTGATGGGTTTGTGGTGCCTGGCCGGTCAAGGTGCCGATGCCATAACAGCTGATTTGTAATGGTCGTACTGCCGTCAGGCGCGGGTCGAGCTGGCGCAGACTGCCGGCGGCCAGGTTGCGGGGGTTGGCAAAAGGCGTTTCTCCTGCGTCGCGACGTAATTGATTGAGCTGGCAAAAATCAGCAAGCTCGATATAGATTTCACCTCGCACTTCTACCAGAACAGGAAAATCGTTGCGCAATTGTAATGGAACGCTTCTGATGGTGCGGACATTCTGCGTGACGTCTTCGCCGGTCGTGCCGTCGCCCCGGGTTGCGGCGCGGATCAAGATGCCGTTCTCATAGGTCAGGGCGACAGCCACCCCATCCAGTTTGGGTTCACACAGGTACTCGATGTCTGCCGAGGTAGCTAAAAAGCGTTTGATCCGCTCATCAAAAGCGATCAGATCATCACGGTTAAAGGCATTTTCCAGCGATAACATGGGTTCGCTGTGAATGGCCGGAACAAATTTGTCCAGGGGGGTGCTACCGACACGCTGAGACGGTGATGTCGGGCTAATAAGTGCCGGGTATTCTCGTTCCAGTTGGAGCAACCGTTGCATCAGCTGGTCGTATTCGGCATCAGTTATTTCCGGAGCATCCAGGGTGTGGTAACGGTAATTGTGAAAGTGCAGTTGTTCACACAGGTGTTGGTGCTGTTCACGAATCTGGTCGGTAAGAGCGGAGGCCATGATTTTATCCTTGTAAATAGTCCCTGGATGTTGTTATTTCATCCATATCATGCGGATTCAATGAAACTAATGCAAGAACTTCTCCTGCTATGAAGGACAGAGTAATAGTGCAATGCAAAAACTGAGGATTTCTTACAATGGATGAAACAAGCTGGCGTATCCTGGCGCTGTTTTTTCTGTTGCTGCTTTCCGGCTTTTTTTCCGGTTCCGAAACTGCTTTTACTTCCCTCGATCGCTTGCGTCTACGGTTGTTGCAGCAAAAGCAGCATCCGGGTGCAGATAGGTTGGCTGAGCTCGTCGATCATCCCGATCGTACCTTAAGTGGTGTGCTGGTTGGCAACAATCTGGTCAATATCGCTTCGTCAGTTATTGCTGCCGGCTTGTTTGTCAGTCTGTTCGGTGATCAGGGGGAGTGGTTGACTATCCTGATTCTGACCCCGATTCTGCTGATATTTTCTGAGGTCTGCCCTAAAACCCTGGCGGCACAGTATCCGGAGCGATTTTCCTTTATCGTGTTGCGACCAATGCGGGGCTTTCTGTTTGTTATGGCTCCGGTCATTCGTGTGGTCGCAGGTACTTCCAGGCTGTTCACCAGTTTTTTGCGCAAGCACCAGGCCGAAGGGCTCCAGGTCTCAGAGGATGGTATCAAGGCGATGATTGAGGCGGGGGAAGAGTCGGGTGTGTTTGCCGCTGAGCAGCGGCGGATGCTGCACGGAATTTTTGAACTGTCCGAAACCCGGGTGCGCGATGTTATGATTCCTCGCACAGAAGTTGTTGGGATCGATGCAACAGCATCATTTGCAGAGGTCCTTGAGGCGGTACGGCAGGCGCGGCATTCCCGTTTTCCCGTCTATCATGAAAATCTCGATAATATTGTCGGGGTGCTGCATTCGAAAAATGTTCTGGCCTATAACCAGAACCCGGCCGATTTTTCCTTCGAGAGTGCCTGTCGCAAACCCTACTATGTCCCGGAATCAAAGCGCATTGGCGTGCTGCTGCAGAATTTTTTAAAAATGCGCGAACATCTGGCCATCGTTGTTGATGAATATGGCGGCATGGAGGGGATCGTCACCCTTGAAGATGTGGTGGAAGAGGTCATTGGCGATATCAATGATGAATACGACATCGCCGAAGTTGAATTCAGAGAATTGGCCCCAGGCCATTACCTGATCGACGCCGCCATGCCCCTACGTGAAGTCAACAAGCGCCTGGGACTTGAGCTTCCAGAAGAACAGGTTACTACCCTGGCTGGGCATATTTTTCAGCTCAGTGGCAGCATTCCCAGCGAAGGTGATACTTTTGACGAGGAGGGGATCCGCTTTCGCGTCAGACGGATGGAAGAAAGAAGAATAGAGGAAATTGAAATTTTTATTGTGCCGCCATTAGAGAAACCCTCATGACAACCCAATAGTTCATAGAAATTAGCTAGTTCTCCGCTGGTTCCGGGCTTTTGCCCTCCGGTTGGCCCAAGTCCTTGTCTTAGCAATACTTTTCTTTTCTCCTCAGACACCTCTGTATACAGATTTTCCCTTGACACTTCAGGGTCCCGCCGTTATATTTTCTAAAATTGGTGTCAAATAGTGTCAAGGGGTGTCATGTGAGATTTTCCGGCGAGTTCAATGTCAGTATCGATCTTAAAGGGCGAGTCAGTATTCCGGCTCCGTTCAGAGACGAACTGCGTCAGGATTACGATAGTGACGGCCTGGTTGTGACACGATACAAAAATGGTTTGGTCGCTTATCCCCGCAAACGTTGGGATGACATCTGTGCCAAGGTTCTTGCCACGCAGCCCGGTCCGCTGAGGGAAGCGAACCTGCGCAACCGGATTGCACCGGCCCGTGAATGTCAATTTAATGCCCAGGGACGCATTCAGATCCCCCAATCCTTGCGTGAGCATGCCGGCCTCGACAAAGAAGCGGTGGTTATCGGCATGTTCGAAAAAATTGAGATCTGGAGTCAGCAGGCTCATGCTCTGATTGCTGCCGAGTCGGAAGCGTTACTTAACGACGATGCGCAGGGGCAGGCGGATCTGGGTTTTTGATGGTTGCCGAGTCTTATTCACACCTGCCGGTATTGCCTGAAGAGGTTATCCATTGGCTTGATCCGCAACCGGGCGGGGTGTTTCTCGACGGTACCCTGGGCGGTGCCGGGCACGCACGATTAATTCTTGACCGGGCACCGGGCAGTCGTTTGATCGGGGTAGACCGCGATCCCGCCGCTCTGGCTAATGCCGCGCAGATCCTGGCCCCGTACGGTGACCGCGTCAGTCTCCATCATGCTGAGTTTGATCAGGCCACGGTGCTGCTGGAGCAACTGGGGATTACCGGCCTCGATGGCATGCTCCTCGATCTCGGGGTATCTTCCCATCAACTCGATACACCCGAACGGGGTTTTTCATTCAGACATGAGGCCCCGTTGGATATGCGTATGAATCCTCAGGTCGGCATGACTGCCGCTGAGGTTGTCAATCAGTTGGAAGAGGGACCATTGCGCCAATTGTTCTTTGATTTTGGAGAAGAGCGTTACAGTCGTCGGATCGCTGCCAGGATTGTTGTTCAGCGCCGGCAGGCGCCAATTGCCACCACCAGCCAGTTGGCAGATCTGGTCCGCGATGCGGTTCCTGGTGGTCACCGCCCCGATCGTATCCATCCAGCGACCAGGGTGTTCCAGGCCTTACGGATCTATGTGAATGACGAACTCGGTCAGGTCAAGCGCGGCGTGGATGCCGCTATCGATCTGCTCAAGCCCGGGGGACGACTGGTAGTGATCAGTTTTCATTCGCTTGAAGATCGGATTGTCAAGCAGTTGTTCCGGGCGCGAGCACAAGGGTGTATCTGCCCACCGCGATTGCCGGTGTGTCTGTGCCGGCATCAGCCTGAAGTGGAGTTGTTGACGCGCAAGGGCATCAAGGCATCAGCTGCTGAAATTGAAACGAATCAACGCGCGCGCAGCGCTATTTTGCGTGCGGTAAAACGTTGCCTGCCAAGAGGTTAGCCATGTCCCAAACAATTTCTCAAACACACGTTAAAATCAGCGGCTTTGCTCTGACCCGGCCGCGTCTCAGCCCCATGCTGGTCGTGATTGTCCTGATGTCGCTATTGTCTCTGTTGTTTGTCTGGTCGCGAATCCATGCCATTAGCCTTGAATATGAGATTTCACGCCTCGAGCGGGATCTGCGGGTACAAAACCAGCAGGTCAAAGAACTCTCTCTTGAGGTGGCTTTTCTTTCGCGTGATGAACGCATCGAGACCCTGGCAAGAAATGAATTGGGCTTGCGCGATCCAGCGCCCGGTCAGATCGTTCGAGTGGAGTAATAGGAGCTATGGCACAAGAGGCAGGACAGATACGCATCCGGATCTTTGGAGTGCTGTTCATTCTGGCTTTTTGTGTTATTGCTGTGCGTGCATATCAGTTGCAGGTGGTTGAGGCTCCTGAGTTGGAGGCTCGAGCGGACCAGCAACGGCATCATGTTATCAAGCTTGCCCCACGCCGGGGGACCATTGTCGATCGTAATGGCAGTCCTCTGGCCCTCAGTCTCGAGGTGGATTCCCTCTATGCTGATCCGGTGTTGGTTCAGGATCCGGCTGCCACAGCAAAAAAACTCGCGCCACTGTTGAAAATTCCCCAATCTGAGTTAGTCGGAACGCTCTCCGCTGAAAGCCGGCGTTTTGTCTGGCTCCAGCGGATGATGGACCCGGAAGTCGCCGATGCTGTGCGTCAGCTCAGAATCGCCGGTCTGGCATTTGTCAGCGAACGCAAGCGCTATTATCCCCAGTCGTCCATTGGAGCCCATGTGGTGGGTTTTACCGGTCTCGATCCACGTGGACTGGAGGGAATTGAGCTGGAATACGATCGTTTGTTACAGGGAGCCCCGGAACTGCTGATATCGACCAAAGATGCCCGTGGTCGTGGTCTGGCAAGCGCCGAAGCGCCCATCCAGGGGGGCGCAAGTGGGCACAATCTGCAACTGACCCTTGATCGCTCATTGCAGTATATAGCTGAGAAAGAGCTGGCGCGGGTGGTACGAGAAAGTGAAGCTGTGGGAGGTACCCTGGTGATGCTCGAGCCGGCCAGTGGGCGGGTTCTGGCGTTGGCCAGCTGGCCCGACTTCAATCCCAATCTGGCCGGTCGCTATAAGGCAGATGAGCGTCGTAACCGCGCCATCTGCGATGTCTACGAACCCGGCTCAACCTTCAAGCCTTTTCTGCTCGCCGGGATTCTTGAAGAGGGATTGATGACCCCAGAGCAGACGGTTTATTGCGAACAGGGCCGCTATACGGTAGGTGGCAGCGTGGTCCGCGATCACCGCAAATTTGGTGATCTGACCCTCCGGGAAATGTTGAAGTTCAGCAGTAATATCGGCTTTGTCAAGCTCGGTAAAAAGCTCGAACGTGATCGCTATTATGGCTATCTGCAATCATTTGGCTTTGGTTCCAAAACCGGCATCGATTTTCCCGGTGAAGTCGGTGGGCTGATTCGTCCTTCGTCACGCTGGTTTGAAATCGATCTTGCGGCTATTTCTTTTGGTCAGGGGATCAGTGTCACACCCATACAAATGGCCGCAGCGATAGCCGTTATTGCCAATGGCGGGCTGTTGATGGAGCCTTACCTGGTAGAAACCGTCACTGATGCCGATCACCAGGTGGTACACCGGCGTCTGCCGGAAGTGCGGCATCGGGTGGTTTCAGAAAAGACGGCGGCTCAGGTCCGCCAGATGATGGTTGCGGTAACCGAACCTGGAGGAACTGGTGCCCGGGGTGCGGTTCCCGGTTTTCAAGTCGCAGGTAAAACCGGGACGGCACAGAAGGTTGATACGGTCACCGGAGGTTATTCTATCGATAAACGGATTGCTTCCTTTATCGGTTTTGTCCCGGCAGAGAATCCAGCGCTGGTCATTGCCGTAACGGTTGATGAACCACAGGGAACAGTCTATGGCGGACAGGTCGCCGCGCCGGTTTTTTCCAGGGTGGCTGCACAGGCATTAAATCACTTGAATATTTTGCCGGACAGTCAGGTAGCAAACGTGCTGGTTGTTCCTGCCGCAGCTGAGCCGTTACCTGACTTGGCGGCGCTGTTGCCGGTCAAGGCTTCGGCTGATGGTCTGGTGATGCCGGACTTTCGTGGTATGAGCTATCGCCAGGTGCTGCGGGCGATGGAACGGCAGGGACTGAACCTGAAGTTGAGCGGTAGTGGGCGAGCGGTTGAGCAACACCCCCATGCGGGTGAGTCGATCCCTTACGGCAAGGAAGCCTGGGTGCGTTTTGGGGCATGATATTGAATCTGCGGAGGTTACATTGATGCAGCTGCGTGAATTGCTGGATGTCATCAGTCCGGTTGCGGTTGAAGGTTCAACTGCAGTGGATATTTGCGCGCTGGTGTGTGATTCACGGCAGGTTAGTGCCGGTGCCGTCTTTTTTGCACTGCCGGGCAGCAAAACCGACGGACGCAACTACATTACTCAGGCAATTGCAGCGGGTGCTGTTGCGATTATCGCCGATTCTTTTGCCGGGATAGAGCGGGCAGAAGATTGCTGTTTTGTCCAGGTTGCCGGCGTCCGTCGTGCCATGGCCCGAGCTGCAGCCCATTATTATGGTTACCCCGGTAAGGGGATTCCGGTAATCGGTATCACCGGAACCAATGGCAAAACCACCATTACCTACCTGATCGAAGCGATCCTCAAAAGCGCCGGTTATGCCCCGGCAGTTTTCGGAACGGTTGATTATCGCTTGGCTGACACCCTGCGTTTTGAGGCAACCCATACCACGCCGGAATCATTGGATTTGATGCGGATGCTGGCTGAGTTCCGGCGCCACGGCGCCAATGCCCTGGTGATGGAGGTGTCATCCCATGCGCTGGAGCAGCACCGTGCTGATGGTCTCCTTTTTGATATCGCGGTCTTTACCAACCTGACCCAGGATCATCTCGACTACCATGCCGGGCTGGAACCCTATTTTGCCAGCAAGTGCCGTCTCTTTACCGAACTGCTTGGTAGCGGGGTCGCCTTGATCAATGCGGATGATCCTTATGGCCGGCGCCTGCTTGCCGATATTCCTGCGGCACTGACCTTTGGCCGGCGATCATCCTGCAGCCTCTATCCGCGCCAGGTGACAATCGGGCGCGATGGTATCCATGGAGTTTTTACCGGTGTCCACGGTGACGTGAAGATCGACAGCCCGATGATCGGTGAATTTAATCTGAGCAATCTGCTGGCGGCGGTAGCCGTTGCCCAGCAATTAAAGATCAGCAATGGACAGATTGCCGCCGGGATTCGTCTCGCACCTCAGGTGCCGGGACGCCTCGAGCGCGTTGATAACGATGGCGGGGTCCTGGCGCTGGTCGATTATGCCCACACCGGAGATGCGCTGGAACAGGTGTTAAAAACCCTGTTTGAGCTGGAGCATCGCCGCCTTTATACCGTTGTCGGCTGTGGCGGTGACCGGGATCCGGGCAAGCGTCCGTTGATGGCCGCCGCAGCGGTTAGCTATTCAGATCTGGCTATTTTTACCTCGGATAATCCGCGCACCGAAGATCCCATCGCGATTCTGGACCAGATTCGCGCCGGGGCCCTGGCGGCGGGTGGTGACGAGCTTGATCCAGGCGCTGTTCATGGCGACAGCCGGGGCTTTGTGGTGATTCCGGACCGCCGTTCAGCTATCAACTATGCCGCCGGTTTAGCCGGCAAGGGTGATCTTTTACTGGTCGCCGGCAAGGGGCATGAGGATTATCAGATCCTTGGAAGCACAAAGATTCACTTTGATGACCGTGAAGAGTTGCAACGAGCGTTAGCGCAAGCCTGTGCGGCACCCATTCCTGGAGACCGGACCCATGTTTGATCTTGAACGGATCGTGCGCATTGTCGGTGGGGAGTTCTGTGGTCGTAAAGCGAATTGTGAACTGACCGGGGTGTCTACCGACAGCCGCAACATGGTGCCGGGAGCTCTGTTTGTTCCGTTACGCGGCGGGCGTTTTGATGGTCATGATTATCTCAGTCAGGCGGTTAAGAATGGTGCCGCAGCCTGCTTAAGTGAAGAGGTTGTGGAGGGGTTGAATGTGCCGGTGGTAAGGGTAGCCGATACCTTGCGAGCCCTGGGTGACATTGCCGCAGCCCATCGGCTGCAACTGCAGGGACCGCTGATTGCCATAACAGGTTCAGCCGGCAAAACCACGACCAAGGAAATGCTTGCCGGCATTCTGATGCAAGTTGCCCCCGGGCTGAAAACCTTCGGCAATTTCAACAACCTGATCGGCCTGCCGCTGACCCTGTTGCGGATTGAAAAAACCCATCAATGGGCGGTCATTGAGATGGGCACCAGCGCTTTGGGTGAAATTGAACGTCTGACCGAAATCGCTCAGCCGACCATCGGCGTGATCACCAATATCGGAGAAGCTCACCTTGAAACCCTGCATGGTCTTGATGGGGTTTCACGCGCCAAAGGGGAACTTTACGCCGGCCTCAAAGGGGGAACGGCAATTATTAACCTCGATGATGAACGGGTTGCACAGCTTCCCGTTGCTAATGGGGTAAAAAAGCGGACCTATGGCCTCAGCGCCCGAGCCGATGTCCGCGGCGAACATATTGTTGTGGAAGCGGATGCTGTATCTTTTGAGCTCTTGAGTGCTGACCAGCGACGCTTGATTCGGTTGCCGGTGCCGGGGGCCCATAACGTTCATAATGCCCTGGCCGCCGCCGCTGCAGCTCTTGAACTGGATGTTTCGTTAGAACATGTCGTGCGCGGATTGGAAGAGTTTATTCCGGTTCAGGGGCGGATGAATCTCTTTCCCCTGGCAAGCGGCGGTATGCTGCTTGACGACAGTTATAACTCAAATCCGTTGTCAGCCCGTTCCGCCCTCGATGCGCTGAATGCGCTCAAGGGGCAGGGCCGGAAAATTGCCATTCTCGGGGACATGCTCGAACTGGGAGAGGATGCTCAAATGTTACATCAGGCCTTGGGGGAGCGGGTGGCGCAGGTGGCCGATGTGCTGATCGCGGTCGGCCGGCATGGCGAGCAACTGGAGAGCGGGGCTCTTAAGGCAGGGATGCGCAAAGAACAGATCCACAAGGTTGCCCATGTCGCCGAAGCGATTGAGTTGATGAAGAATTGTCACCGTACCGGCGACCGCTTGCTGGTAAAGGGGTCTCGTGGCGTGCAACTCGATCGCCTGGTGCAGGAACTCAAATCGGCGGGCCCAGATGCCGCACAAAAGAAGGGTTGACCGATGCTGTATCACCTGCTCTATCCACTGCACACCGATTTTTCTGCCCTCTATGTGTTTCGCTACATCACCTTTAGAACTATCTATGCCACCATTACGGCGCTCATGATCTCGTTTATGCTCGGTCCCTGGTTGATTGCCACGTTGCAGCGCATGCAGGTCGGTCAGATTATCCGTAAGGTCGGGCCGGAATCGCATTTTGTCAAGGAGGGCACCCCCACCATGGGTGGAGCCCTGATTCTGATAGCCATTATTCTGCCGACGCTGCTGTGGGCCGATCTGACTAATCTGTATATCTGGGTCTGTCTGCTGGTGACCAGCGGTTACGGTGCTATCGGTTTTGTTGATGATTATCTGAAGGTGGTCCGCAAAAACAGTGACGGCATCTCAGCCCGGCAAAAGATGTTCTGGCAGCTGTTGATTGCAGCAGCAGCGGCATTGCTGCTTTATTTCAGCGGCCTGGTGGAAACCCATTTGAGTGTACCCTTTTTCAAGGACATCAGTCCTGATCTGGGGGTTTTTTACATTCCCTTTGCCATGCTGGTGATGGTTGGGGCCAGTAACGCAGTGAATCTGACTGACGGTCTTGACGGTCTGGCCATCGGCCCGATGATTATTGCATCAGGCACCTTCCTGTTGTTGGCTTATGTCGCCGGCAACGTCAATCTGGCCGGTTATCTGCAGATCACCAGCGTGCCCGGAGCCGGGGAATTATCGATACTGTGTGGGGCGATGGTTGGAGCCGGACTGGGCTTTCTATGGTTTAATACCTACCCGGCCCAGGTATTCATGGGGGATGTCGGCAGCCTGTCGTTGGGTGGGGCATTGGGAACCATCGCAGTCATTACCAAGAATGAATTTGCCCTGATGATCGTCGGCGGAATTTTTGTTATCGAAGCGCTATCAGTCATTGTCCAGGTCGTCTCTTTTCGTTACTGGGGGCGGCGGGTATTCCGCATGGCACCGATCCATCACCATTTCGAACTGAAAGGCTGGCCGGAACCCAAGATCATTGTGCGATTCTGGATTATCAGCATTATTCTGGCACTGATTGCCTTATCGACACTGAAGTTACGATGAAAACAAAAGATCAACAACAGCGAGTAATTGTCGTCGGCGCCGGCCTGAGTGGTCAGGCGCTGGTGCGCTTTTTTGTCGCACGCGGCGCCGATGTTGTGCTCTCTGATCAGCGCACAGTAGAACAGTTGGGAGGTTTGCCGGGCCTGGCCGGCTTGCCGGTTCATTATGATCTGGGGGGACATGATCTGAACCTGTTTGCCGCCGCCGATCTGGTCGCTGTCAGCCCCGGGGTGCCCCTGACCACTGAAGCATTGCAGCATGCCATCCGTTGTGGCGTGCCGGTTTGGGGGGAAGTCGAGATTGCTGCCCGTGAAATTAACGCCCCGATCATCGCTGTGACCGGCACGAACGGTAAGTCGACCACCACCAGTCTGATCGGTGAGGTGATGCAGGCCTGGGGAAAAGACGTCTTTGTCGGTGGCAACCTGGGGACGCCATTTATTGATGCTGCACTGCATCCGTATCAGCTGGCGGTCATTGAGCTTTCATCCTTTCAGCTTGAAGCGATCGATACCTTTCATCCGCATATAGCGTTACTGTTGAATCTGAGTGCCGATCATCTCGACCGCTACCCTGATCTGCACAGCTACTTTGCGGCCAAACACAACATGTTCAATAACATGAAAATAACTGACCTGGCGGTGCTCAACGCTGATGATCCGGCGGTGGCCGAGTTGTGTGGTGATATCCAGGCAACCAGGGTGTGGTTTTCCTCTGCTGGTCAGCAGGTTTTCGGTCTGACCCGTCAGGGGCATCAGCTGCTATGGAACTGGCAGGGGGCGCAGGAAGCTTTTGACTTGTCAGCGTTGCGGCTGTCTGGTGAGCACAATGTCGAAAATGCCATGGCCGCACTGACCGCAGCGTTGCTCTATGGTTGCCCCGGTGATCTGGCCTGGCAGGCAATCTGTAATTTTGGCGGATTACCCCACCGGATGCAGCTGGTGCGCAGTTTGGCGGGAGTGAAATGGTATAACGATTCCAAGGGCACCAATGTCGGCAGTGTGATGAAGAGCCTGGCAGGACTTGATAGTCCGGTAACCCTGATTGCCGGTGGCAAGGATAAAGGCGGGGATTATGCTCCGCTACGCCCGCTGCTTGCGGAAAAAGTGAGGCATCTGATTCTGATCGGTGAAGCACGGCGAAAAATGAATGCCGAGCTGGCTGGTTGCTGTGATATCCACTGTGTCGACAGTATGGCCGAGGCGGTTGATACGGCACAGCGAGTGACCCCGGTCGGAGGGGTCGTGTTGTTATCGCCGGCCTGTTCAAGTTTTGATATGTTTGCCAACTACGAACAGCGTGGCGCGGTTTTTACTGAACTGGTACAGGCTCTTTCCACCCCCGGGGAGGCCGGCCAATGAACCTGTATCGCAATATTGATACCAGTATGCTGTTGATGACTGTGGCCTTGACCTGTATAGGCGTCGTCATGGTCTATTCCTCGTCGGCTATTATGGCGGCTGAGCGCTTTGGCGATGGTTTCTATTTTCTCAAACGCCAGGCACTTTATACCCTGGTCGGGTTTGTGGTGTTGTGTCTGGCCACTTATTTCAACTATGAGAACTGGCGCAAGCTGGCGGTTATCAGTCTGCTGGTCAGTATTGGACTGCTCGCCCTGTTGCTGGTTCCCGGTATCGGCGTCAAGGTCGGTGGCGCAGTGCGTTGGATCCGCTTGCCGGGGCTGACCCTGCAGCCGGCGGAACTGGTCAAGATGACCCTGGTGTTGTATCTCGCCCACTCCCTGACCCGCAAAAAGGAGAAGGTCAGATCCCTGACCAAGGGCTATCTGCCCTACATGATCGTGCTCGGTTTACTGCTGTTTTTATTGCTCAAACAACCTGATCTCGGCAGCTCGATGATTGTTGCCGGAGTGGCCCTGGTCATGCTCATCGTTGCCGGGGTGCGCTGGCTGTACATCCTGCCGACGATCCTGATGTCACTGCCGGTGCTCTACTATCTGGTGATGAATTCCGATTATCGCCGCCGGCGGATCATGGCGTTTCTCGATCCCTGGACCGACCCTTATGACAGTGGTTTTCAGATTATCCAGAGCCTGGTTGCCTTTGGTAAAGGCGGGGTAGCCGGTGAGGGGCTAGGGATCGGACAGCAGAAGCTCTTTTATCTGCCCGAAGCCCATACTGATTTTATCTTTTCGGTGATCGGTGAAGAACTGGGGATGATCGGGGTGCTGGTGGTTGCCGCCCTGTTTTTGCTGCTGGTGCTCAGTGGCATCCGGATTGCTCTGCAATGTCAGGAGCCTTTTGGCAGAAATCTGGCCTTTGGATTGAGTCTGCTGATTGGTCTCGGGGCCTTTGTCAACATGGCGGTATGTATGGGGTTGTTGCCAACCAAAGGATTGACCTTGCCGTTTATTTCCTACGGCGGAACCAGTCTGGTCACCAACTTATTGGCGGTGGGGATTCTGCTGAATATTTCAAGCCATCAGCGGAGGCCGTCATGAGAGTGCTGTTAGCCGGTGGCGGCACCGGCGGGCATCTATTCCCGGCTGTGGCCCTGGGGCAACTGCTGCTTAAGGAGGTGGCGGGAGCTCAGATCCTGTTCGTTGGCACCAAACGTGGCATTGAGTACCGTCTTCTGCCCCAGCTCAAGTTGCCGTTGGAGCTGGTTGATATGGTCGGGGTGGTCGGGCGTGGCTGGCGGGGCAAGCTGGAATTGATACCTAAATTGACCCGCAGCCTGATTCAGGCCCAGGGCATATTGCGCAGATTCAAGCCCGATCTGGTGGTAGGTTTTGGTGGGTATGCATCCGTGCCGGTATTGCTGGCGGCAAAAATTCTCCATGTTCCGTACCTGATTCATGAGCAAAATGCCGTTCCCGGGGTGAGCAACAAGCTGCTTGCCAAAGGGGCCGCGCGGATCTGCGTTTCTTATCCCGATACCCTGAAGTGTTTTCCGCGCAGCAAAACCAAACTGACCGGCAACCCCTTGCGCCAGGGTTTTGATCAGACCCCGGAGAAGCTGCCGGTGCCGGGGCAGGTGTTGGTCTTTGGCGGCAGTCGCGGCGCCCGAGCCATCAATGAGGCCCTGGTCGCCTGCCTGCCCGAACTGCTGCGCTGGCCGCAGCCACCGCAGATCCTCCATCAGACTGGTGAGGATGATTTTGCTATGGTCCAGGCGGCCTATGCGGCGGCCGGTTATCCTGCAGCGACGGTTGTCCCCTTTATCGATGATATGGCGGGAGCCTACGCCAATTCGGCGTTGGTAATCTGTCGGGCCGGGGCGACAACCCTGGCTGAATTGACGGTATGTGGACGTCCGGCGATTCTGATTCCCTTTCCCCACGCCACTGGCGATCACCAGAACGCCAATGCCAGAGCCCTGGAACATGCCGGCGCCGCTGTGGTGCTGCAGCAACGGGATCTGACGGCGCTGCGTTTGGCAACCGAATTGCGGATTCTGCTCGCTGACCGGGACGAGTTGCAGCTGATGGCGATGCGTGGACGTTCCCTCGCACGCCCTGACGCCGCCGCCAAAATTCTGGCCGAATGTCGCAATCTTGTTCCCTTTTTATCATCGGCGGAGGCGCATTGATGTACGGACGAATCCGTAAAATACATTTTGTTGGTATTGGTGGAATCGGTATGAGCGGCATCGCCGAATTGCTGCTCAATCTGGGCTATCGGGTCTCGGGATCCGATTTGCGCGATAGCGACACGACTTGTCGACTGGCGAGTCTGGGTGGCGAGGTCGTTATCGGTCATCGTGCGGAAAACCTGGTCGAGGTTGATGTAGTGGTGACTTCCACCGCAGTGAAGGCCGACAACCCGGAAGTCGTCGAAGCTCATCGACGTCATATCGCGGTGATTCCGCGAGCGGAAATGCTGGCAGAGTTGATGCGGATGAAGTACGGCATTGCCATCGCCGGTACCCATGGCAAGACAACGACCACCAGCATGACATCGGTGGTGTTGCATCATGCCGGCATCGATCCAACGGCGGTCATCGGGGGCAAACTCGATGCCTTCGGCTCTAACGCGAAACTGGGGCGTGGCAAGTTTCTGGTTGCTGAGGCTGATGAGTCGGATGGTTCCTTTATGCTGCTGACTCCCACCATCGCCGTGGTCACCAACATCGATCTTGATCATCTTGATTACTATTCCGGCATTGAAGAAATCAAACAGATATTTGTGGATTTTATCAATAAAGTGCCATTTTACGGCCGTGCCATTCTCTGTCTGGAAGACCGTAACATTCAGGCTATTTTGCCTGAGGTAAAGAAACGCTATTCAACCTATGGATTCAACAGCCAGGCCGATTTTTATGCCCAGGACATCAAACATCGTCAGGGACGGACGAGTTTCAGCGCTTTTTATCAGGGACAGGAGCTCGGCCAGATCTCTTTTGCCATGCCGGGGCGTCACAATGTGCTAAATGCCCTGGCGGTGGTTGCTGTGGCCCACGAACTGGAGATTCCGTTCAGCGCCGTGGCCGGTGGCTTTCGTCATTTTGGAGGGTTGCAGCGTCGCTTTGAGGTACGACACCAGATCAGCGATATCATGATCATCGATGATTACGGTCACCATCCTGAAGAGATCAAGGCGACCCTGGCCGCGGCCAAAAATGGTTGGGGAAAACGCGTAGTTGCTGTGTTCCAGCCCCATCGCTACAGCCGTACCGAAGCGCTTTTTACCGATTTTCTGACGGCTTTTTATGACGCCGATGTCCTGATTGTGACCGACGTCTATGCTGCTGGTGAGTTGCCACGGGAAGGAGCCAGCAGTCAGGCGCTGGTTGCCGGGATTATTGAACATGGGCATAAGGCCGTTGAATACTGTGAAAGCCTTGAGGCGGCAGCTGATCAGGTTGCCGGTCTGGCGCAGCCCGGCGATATGGTGATTACCCTGGGTGCAGGCAATGTCAACCTGATCTGCGATCTGCTGGCCAATCGAATTCGTTCTTCCGAGGCGGAATAATGAAGTGCTGGACGCGTGAACAGCTGCTGAAAAAGAAGATCGGGGTGCTGGCCGGTGGCTGGTCGACTGAGCGTGAGGTTTCCCTGCGCACCGGCCAGACCGCCTTGAAGGCCCTGGCAGCGCGTGGCTACCAGGCGGCGCTGATTGATCCGGATCAGCACTTGCCCCAGCAACTGCTGGATGCAGAAATCGATGTTGCTTTTATTGCCCTGCACGGCCAGGGCGGAGAGGACGGTACGGTGCAGGGTCTGCTCGAAGTCATGCGGATTCCTTACAGCGGTAGTGGGGTGCTGTCTTCAAGTATCGCCATGGACAAGATTATCACCAAACAGTTGCTGGTTTATCATGGCCTGCCAACTCCCGGGTTTGATTATGTCAAGCCGGGAGAATCGTCTCGGGACCTGGCCCGTCGCTGCCAGCGGCTGCCGCAGGTGGTTAAGCCCTCTCAGGAGGGATCAACGGTGGGTATCTGTGTTGCGCGAACCCGGGAAGAGCTGGAGGCTGGTCTTAAAGTAGCCGCCAGGCTCAATGGCACACTGATGGTGGAGGAATTTATCGACGGTGACGAGCTGACCGTATCAGTGGTGAACGATCAGGTGCTGCCGATTATCCAGATTGTTCCGCAGGGAGGTTTTTACGACTACCAGGCTAAATACGCCAGTACGACAACCCGCTATCTGGTGCCGGCTCCCCTGGCTCCTGAGATCGCCACACAGATTCAGGATGTCGCGCTGCGCGCCTGCCGGGCGCTGGGCTGTCGTGGTGCCGCGCGGGTTGATTTTATGATGGCGAATAACAGCTTTTACTGTATCGAAGTCAATACGATTCCGGGGATGACCGCGACCAGCCTGTTGCCCAAGGCCGCCGCTGCTGCCGGTATCGGTTTTGAAAAGCTGGTTGAAATGATTCTGTTTGATGCTGATCTGATGAAGTAGAGCAATCATGCGTGATATGAAAAGGCAAAACATCAGCAAAAAGGTGCGTAGCAACCGCCGAAAAACGCAGAGAAAACCGCTCGATCTGCGTTGTCTGCTGCATCGCTGTTTGCGGGTTGGGGTTGGGATCTTCAGCGTTACCCTCGTGGCTGCAGGCAGTTTTTTTCTGGTGCAACTGCTCCTCGCATCAGACCAGTTTCGAATCGATACGATACGGGTGGAAGGCCATCAGCGTCTGGCCCAGGAGACTCTGGTGGCGCTTTCTGATGTGCAGCCGGGAATGTCAACGTTCAGTCTGGATCTTGATTTGATCGGACGCAAAATTGCTGAAAATCCCTGGGTCAAGGAGGCACGAATCGAGCGGATTTTTCCTCGTCAGATCAGTATCCGCGTGGTAGAGCGCAAGCCCCTTGCGATTGTCAATCTGGGTTACCTCTACTATCTGGATGCTAGCGGGATGGTTTTCAAGCTCCTCGATGGCAGTGACAGCCTGGATTATCCCGTAATAACCGGTTTCAACGCAGCTCAATTAGAACTGGGGCGGCATAAAGATCGCGCCCAGCTGTTAAAGGTTGTAGGGCTGATTGAAGAACTGCAGTCGCGTTCCCGGTTCGGATTGGATAAGGTCTCGGAAATTCACAAAGAGAGTGGTGGAGGTTTATCCGTATATACCCTGGATGGTGGCGTGAGAATCCGGCTGGGGAGCGAGAAATATCATGAAAAGCTGGATCGACTGGAGCACCTATATGCGCTGCTGAAGCCAAAAATGAAGATGCTCGATTATGTCGATTTAAATGTTGATGAAAAAGTCATCGTACGAATTGAACGGTCGGTTAAGTCGACCAAAAGCTGATACCAAGGGGGTGTCATGAGTAAAACAAAAGATAATTTGATCGTTGGGCTGGATATTGGAACCACAAAAATCTGCTGTATTGTCGGCCACATGGCAGAGGATGGGCTGGAGGTGGTCGGGATTGGCACCAGTCCGTCACGCGGAATGCGCAAAGGGGTGGTGATCAATATTGAATCCACCGTAGCCGCTATCCGTAAGGCCATTCGCGAAGCCGAGTTGATGGCCGGCTGTGAAATCAAGTCGGTATTTACCGGCATTGCCGGCGGCCACATCCGTGGCATGAACTCACAAGGGGTTATCGCCATAAAAAATCGCGAGGTGACCAGCGAGGATCTGCAACGGGTGATTGATGCTGCCAAGGCCATTGCCATTCCGATGGATCGTGAGGTGCTGCATATTCTGCCTCAGGAATTCATTATTGATGATCAGGACGGGATTCGTGAGCCGTTGGGAATGAGCGGTGTGCGGCTGGAAGCCAAGGTCCACATTGTCACGGGTGCTGTTGCCAGTGCCCAGAATATTATCAAAAGCTGTAATCGTGCCGGTGTCGATGTCGCTGATATTGTTCTGGAGCAACTTGCCAGCAGTGAAGCCGTTCTTTCAGCGGATGAAAAAGAGCTGGGGGTTGCGCTGGTGGATATTGGCGGCGGCACCGCGGATATTGCGATCTATTCAGACGGCGCTATCAAGCACACGTCAGTTCTGTCGATTGGTGGCGATCACCTGACCAACGATATCGCTGTCGGTTTGCGTACCCCGATGGCCGAAGCGGAAAAAATTAAACAGGCATACGGTTGCTGCCTGACCTCCATGGTCGGCAAAGATGAAACCATTGAGGTGCCATCGGTAGGCGGCCGTGAGCCACGGATCTTGTCACGTCAATTACTCGCTGAAATTCTGGAACCACGGGTAGAAGAAATGTTTTCCCTGATTAATCGGGAGATTATCAAAAGCGGTTATGACGAGTTAATCGCTTCCGGGGTCGTCATTACCGGTGGTACAGCCATTTTGCCCGGGATGCCGGAGTTGGCTGAACAGATTTTTAATTTGCCGGTACGACGTGGCACCCCGGTCGACATCGGCGGCTTGGTCGATGTCGTCAATTCACCGATTTACGCCTCAGGGGTTGGTCTGGTGAAGTACGGCAGCATGAACAGTCAGGCGCAGAAGTTCAAAGTCGGAGAAGACAATATGTTCGAGCGGGTTTCAAAGCGGATGAAAGAGATGTTCAATGACTTTTTTTGATAAATAATTATATAATAATTACTTGTAAAAGATCCGATATTTTGATAACTTATGCTTAGTTTAAAAACCAGCTTCTGTGATCGCGGAGTGAACGGAAGCGCAACGACAGGGAGGCAGTTATGCCTATACAAGAGGGAGTCATGTTTCAATTCGAAGAAAATCTGGACCAGGCAGCTAAGATCAAGGTGATTGGTGTCGGTGGTGGAGGCGGTAACGCAATCAACACCATGATCCGCAACCATGTCGAAGGTGTCGATTTTCTGGTCGCCAATACCGATGCGCAGGCTCTGCGTCGCAGTGAAGCCCCAATGAAAATTCAGCTCGGTGGCAGCCTGACCAAAGGCCTTGGTGCCGGAGCTAACCCTGAAATTGGACGTCAGGCCGCTGAAGAAGATGTCAAGCGTCTGGTCGAGCTCTTCACCGGCGCAGATATGATTTTTATTGCAGCCGGCATGGGTGGTGGTACCGGCACCGGTGCTGCCCCCATCATTGCCAAGGCAGCAAAAGAGGTAGGGGCGTTGACCGTTGGCGTGGTGACTAAGCCTTTTACCCGTGAAGGAAAACAGCGCATGGCCAGAGCCGATGCCGGTATTGCCGCACTGCGCGAGGTCGTTGATTCGCTGGTAGTGGTACCGAACGATCGTCTGTTGGGTTTGGCCGGCAAAAATATGAGCATACTTGATGCCTTCAGGCCGGCTGATGATGTGCTGCGTCAGGCAGTACAAGGAATCTCGGATCTGATTATCACCGAGGGGATGATCAACGTTGACTTTGCCGACGTGCGTACCGTCATGAGTAATCGCGGCATGGCGATGATGGGGATTGGCATCGCAGAGGGAGAGCGCCGCGCTGCGGAAGCTGCCTACAGCGCCATCAGCAGTCCGCTGTTGGAAGAGGTCGATATTTCCGGGGCGATGGGTGTGCTGGTCAATATTTCCGGCTCATCCAGTATGACGATGGAGGAATTTGAAGAGGCATCGACCATCATCCATGAAAAGGTACATGAAGATGCCAATATTATCGTTGGTCTGGTCATTGACGAAAGCCTGGGTGAGAAAATCAAGATCACTGCCATCGCGACGGGTTTTGGTGAGCAGTTTGTGGTGAAGGACAAGGGCACTGAGAATGCTGAAGTTCAGCGCGCCCCCTATGTGCCGCCGGTGGCCCGAACCAAGCGCGATCTTGACGTGCCGACCCATATCCGCAATCAACAGCATGAGCTTTATGGTCGTCGTCGTGAAGTGCCGAGCCAGAACCGCGATCTGTTTGTCGATGACGAGCAGTTCGATATCCCGACCTTTTTGCGCCGTCGGGTTGATTGAAGCCTTATTTTTACAGTTTTACCACACAGTGTTCATCCCCTTTGATGGTGGTGAGTGATTGTGATGGATATGTGCGCAGGCACTGTTGCTAAATCACTGCTGCGTCCAAGAATCACTCGCAAACATTGAGGTTGTGCCCTGTTTGCACCCTGCACCTGTAGCAGCTATTGATGTGATGCATGCCGGTTCTCCGCCCGGCGGATGTACAGCGTTTCTGTACCTTGTTATGTATCCCGACGACTCCCTCGTCCAGGGCCATCTTGTATGGCCCTTTTTTTTCTTTATGCTGATCATTTCTCATGTATAACTGCAGTTATGGTGAATAAAGTCCACTCCCCCAATCAATTGCGTCGCAACACGGAATCCGGCGCCTGCTATCATTCCTGGAATGAAGGTCGTTATCGCATTGCCCTGATTTACCCCAATGGTTATCAGCAGGGTATGAGTAACCTCGGTTTTCAGACGGTGTACCATCTGATCAATCAGCGGGATGATTGCCTGTGTGAACGATTTTTTCTGCCGGAAGTGTCAACTGCACATAATGTAACACCTCTACTCTCCATTGAGTCTGATCGTCCCTTACGGGATTTTGATCTGGTTGCCCTGTCGATCTCCTTTGAAAATGATTACCTGCACCTGCCAACTATTTTTGCCGCCGGTAATATCCCGCTTCTGGCTGAGCAGCGCCAACTTGAGGATCCGCTGGTTTTGATCGGCGGCGTTTGTGCTTTTATCAATCCGGAACCTGTGGCTGAAGTTGCTGATTTGATTGCTGTCGGTGAGGCCGAACCGATATTGCCGGCGCTGCTGACAGGCCTGTTGCGGTCACCTCTATTGCCGCGCCAGCAACTGCTGCTTGAGTTGTCACAGCTGCCGGGGGTCTATGTCCCGCGTTTTTATCAAGCGTCCTATACTGCCGAGGGTATCACTTATCAGCGTAATGGGGCGGTACCCCAAAGGATCCAGCGACAATATCTCCATGATCTTGACAGCTCCGCCAGTCGCACCTTTATTCAGTCAGAAGACGCGGAGTTCAGTCATATGGCGCTGGTTGAGGTTTCACGCGGCTGCTCGCGTGGCTGTCGTTTCTGTGCGGCGGGGTTCGTCTACCTGCCACCGCGCGAGCGCAGTCTGGATAATCTGCTTGAGCAGGCTGACCAGGGATTGTGTCAGCGTAACCGGATCGGACTGGTGGCTGCTGCAGTTGCCGACTATTCACAGGTTATACCACTCCAGCAAGGGATTATCGCGCGGGGCGGTGAGATATCGGTGTCCAGTTTACGGCTGGATGCGATCGACGCAAAAGCCGTTGCTCTGCTTACTCAAGCCGGTCACAGAAGTGTCGCTATTGCCCCGGAAGCCGGCAGTCAACGGATGCGGGACGTCATCAACAAGGGGTTGAGTGAGGATCAGATTCTTTCAGCCGTTCAGGTATTGACGGATGGTGGCATCCGTCATCTTAAACTGTATTTTTTGATTGGCTTGCCGTTTGAAGAAATGGCCGATGTTGAAGCGATCATTGAGCTGGTGCAAAAGATTGCAAATATGCGTCAGGCCAGTGGCAAGGTTTCGGGTCATCTCGGCCATCTGACCGTCAGTGTTAACCCCTTTATTCCCAAACCCTTTACCCCTTTTCAGTGGGCCGGCATGGAAGGGGAAAAGTCACTGAAAAAAAAAGGGCGTTTGCTCCAGTCAGCGTGCAGCCGGGTTTTTAATACCCGTTTTATGATGGAGTCGGTGCGCCTGGCGATGCTCCAGGCCTTTCTGTCCCGTGGCGACCGCCGCATTGCTGCGATGTTGCCTGAACTGGCCAGGGGGGGGAGTTTAAGACAGATCTGTGCAGCGGCCAATTGGCCCTTGGTTGCTGAGCTGACGCGTGAGCGGGGAGAGGATGAAGCCTTTGTCTGGGAAATTATCGATTCCGGGGTGCGGCGTGAGTACCTGTGGAACGAATATCAGCGTGCTGCTGAGCAGCGCTTGACCTCTCCTTGCACGCCCGGGTGCTGTCGGTGCGGTGTTTGCAATTAATTTGGATGAAAAAATTATCAGAATAACATTTACCACAGAGCCACTGAGAAACTCATAAAAACCCCGGGGGTTCTCTGTGTCTCTGAGCCTCTAGTGAGTGAAGCGAGCGGGTGGTGAAAACTTTTGGTTTTTACCACAAGCGAAGTTGATCGTCCGAACGTTTTTTATGGGGTGAGGCCGCGTTTCTGTAACTCAAGGCGCACCCGGTTGCGGTGGGCGCGTAGATCGGCGGCTGCCTCGGGTTGGCCGATCGGGGTGCTGACACCAACACCGGCGCCAACTGAGCTGCTACCGCCATAACTGCCCAAACCGAAACCGAGACTGACGGACGGTGATGAACGGCGCTGTTCCGTCACATTGATCTGCTCTTCGACCTCATAATAATGTAACAGCAGGGCATCATTATCGAGTTGCTGGTAGTCAGTGGTCATTAGTTCCTGGTTTCTGGTTGCGTGGCTTGAGCAGCCGGCCAGGGCCATCAGCAGGAACAATAAAGGTAGAATCAGACAAGGCGTTATCAGGCTAGATTGCGAACGATAACATTTTTCATGGGTTGTTGGGGGCAGCATCCTGGTCTCCTTGGACAGGGTTGGGGTGCTTTTCAGTATACTCCTCACGGATTCCCCTGATTTTGTCAGCTGCCGCTTAAAACTTGCAACTCCAATCCCGGAGTGACCTCTCCACCACTTAATACCCTGGCAAAGATTCCTTCCTTGGGCATGACGCAATCCCCGGCCTGATGATAAATGGCGCAGCGGGTATGGCATTCTTTGCCGATCTGGGTTACCTCCAGTAACACCTCGCCGATCTGTAGCCGGCTGCCGATCGGCAGGGCGGGTAGATCTATCCCAAGGGTCGTGAGATTTTCAGCGAAATCGCCGTTGTCGACATCGAGTCCCATGGCACGCATTTTATCGATACTTTCTTTCGCCAGCAAACTGATCTGGCGATGCCAGTCACCGGCATGAGCATCATCGACGATGCCATGATTTTCTCGTAACAGAACCTTCTCAACGGGTGTCTTGCGCTCCCCTTTAGCGGCGCTGATGCAAACCGCAACAATTTCACCAATCATGAACTATCCTCCTATGCTGGCCATAGAAAATGGGGTGGTCGAGTCGGTATCTGTGCCCAGACAATGGTGTTCAGGCTTACCACAGATAACCTTTTTCAAGCTGTCGAGGAGTTCGCTTTGCTGACGGACGCCAAGCAGGGGGCGTAGATCGACAGCCTCATTTGACATCAGGCAACTTTTGGCTTGTCCCATAGAGGTTACCCTGATGCGATTGCAGGAACCGCAAAAATGTTCACTCA
>JAWOFG010000103.1:0-6219 GCA_046482365.1 Pelovirga sp.
AAGTGGAATATGGGTTGGATGAATGATACTTTGAGTTACTTTGCCCAGGATCCGATCCACCGCAAGCATAATCATAGCCAGATTACCTTCAGCATCTGGTACGCTTTTAATGAAAATTTCGTTTTACCCCTGTCACATGACGAAGTCGTTCACGGCAAGCGTTCTCTGCTGGGGCGCATGCCGGGAGACTCCTGGCAGAAGTTCGCCAATCTGCGCCTGCTGTTCGGCTATATGTGGGCTCATCCCGGCAAGAAACTGCTGTTTATGGGTGATGAGTTTGGTCAGATCCGGGAATGGAATCACGATATGAGCCTCGACTGGCATCTGCTCGAGAACGACGGGCATCGTCGTCTGCTGAGATGGGTGGAGGATCTCAACTCCTACTACCGTCGAACTCCGGCGCTCTATCAACTCGATTTCAGCGAAGAGGGCTTTCAATGGATCGATTTCTGCGACGAACAGAACAGTGTGCTGGCCTGGTTGCGGCGCGGGCTTGATGGCCGCCCGTTGCTGATCGTGATGAATGCGACCCCGATCCCCAGGAGCAACTACCGAATCGGTGTGCCGGTGTCAGGTTTCTGGCAAGAGGAGCTTAATAGTGATGCCGCTGAATACGGCGGCTCCGGTTGGGGCAATCTTGGCGGTGTCGATTCAGTGCCGGTAGCGAATCATGGTTTCTATGATTCTGTCTCACTGAACCTGCCGCCCCTGGCGATTGTATTCATGACGGCGGAAAACAACTGATATCAGATCATAGAACTTTTTTCCGGGCCCGGCAGGGTATGCTCCACCTGGTCTTATTGCCCCCTGGCTGAGGTAATCGGCGCTACTGATAAGTGCTCAGCTACATCTTCCGGGCCACAACTCCCGGCGTCATTAACATGGTTATGCCGCCCAGCAACAGTTCAATGCCGACAAAGAGCCCGATGACCCAGGTGCCTGTTTCCGGCCAACCGGCAATAATGAGAACTGCCAGCAGCAAACTTAAAATTCCACCGATAAGATGCCAGATTCTTGATTGACCAAGACGTTGGTGAGTTGCAAACAGAGCAAGCTGCATGACTCCCCTGATGAAAAACAGAATGGCGATGAGAAGTGTCAACCCGATAGCTCCGCTAACAGGATCTATCACCAGAAGTAAACCAACCAGAAAATAGAGTACCCCGGTGCCAATCTGCCAACTACGCTCGGAAGATGGTTGAATAAAGGCATACACGAGTTGAGTCACTCCGGCCAGCAGCAGCAAGACACCGAATATCAGCATGGTCGCCCAGGTCGCAACCATAGCTGCTGCAATTGCGGCGACCCCGAGGATCGTCCAGATGAGTCCCAATAGACGTAATCTATTCGTGGATAGATTGATATCTGTTTCGAAGGCATCATATGATGATTGGCTTTTGTTCATAAATTATCCCTATTCTGATTTTTTAAGTGTATAGCGAAGATTCCAAATAGCCACAACGCTCCTTTTGCATCAGGCTCTTTACTGCAAAGAATTTGTTCAGTACACGATCACCAGAAGTCTACCAGACATCAACGCGAGGACAAGGAACCAACGGGCAGATAGGGTTATTGCAGCAAAAATGAGATCATTTTTTTTGCCCTGCATCCTTGCGCACCAGCCAGCGCCTGAACAGGAAAACAATCAGTGCGGCAATGCTCAGTGCCATGATAGCGAGGAGAATGTTTGACCAGTCCGGATTGCGAATGGCATGTTCCAGTGCTCCCTCAAAGAGCATAATTGCCAGGATGCCGGGGCCCATACCGAGGACGGTACCGATGAGAAAAGCGCGGGTTGATATGTGCGACGAACCGGCGACCATATTGACGATGGTAAAGGGTGCGATCGGGACCACGCGTACCAGGGCAATGGCCATCCAGCCGCGCTTTGAGAGTTTGCGGCTTATGCGATTCACCTTCTCTCCGGCCAACGTGCGGACCACATCACGACCGAGCCAGCGCCCAAGCAGGTAAGTAGCAAGCCCACCGAGCAGGCTACCGGATAATGCCAGAGCAAAGCCCGTGTAAGGGTCGAAACTAAGGGCCGTAGCAAGGACTAACAGAGTTATGGGAAACATCAGACAACTGCCGACAATATAGATAGCCAGAACAAGCAGCGTGGATATGGGGCTTTTGCGAATGGCGTCTGCCGTTGCCAGCAGATTATCCAGCGTCAACCATTCCCCCAGGGGAGACCAGCGCCAGAGAATCGCTAACAGCAGACACAGTGCGATCACTGCGGCAAACCACCAGGCTTTCTTTTTAATCCCGGCATCATGGTCAGGGGAACCTCGATGGACATCAAAATAATCAAACAAACGCTCAATACTGATTGGACGCTCAGGATCGACTATTTCATTGACGGAGAGTGTGTCAGCCAGGGAGTCAGTTGTTTTTGGATGCAGCGTCTGCAATGACCGCTCATTACTATTCAGTGCATCAACCGTTGCCAATAGCGCACCCGTTTCCTTAAGACTGGAAACAACTCTCTCTTTAGTTGTACCAAGGTGTTCGGCGAGTAAGCGGTTGCGAAAAGCACTAATCGCTTTTTGAACATGTTCTTGACCTTCAGCCGCCAAAGCGAGATTACATTCGGTATCGAATCCCATGGAACGGTTACTCAGGTTTGCTGAACCAACCGTCAGCAGGGTATCATCAACGACAAGAATCTTGCTGTGGACATTAATAAAATCGGTGTCCAAACCCTTACGATCGGGAAAACAGATTTTCAATCTCTGGTATTCATCGGCCTGCAACAGTTTTTTTATTAGACGCTGCCGTAAAGCGCCCATCGTCTCCTCTTCCAACCAACCCGAGCCACTGCGTGGCAGCACTATAAGGATCTCCGGCCCCTGTTCTTTGCCCAATGATTTTTCAAGAGCTGTACCGATGACATGCGAGGTCAGATACTGATTTTCTATGTAAATAGAGGATGTTGCCTGATCGATCGCATGGAGATAGAAACTTTCAATCTCTCGGATTTCATGTATACCGTCATAAGCGGGTAGCGTCCGGAGGATAGCGAGTTGAGCTTGTTCCAGATCAGGGGGAATGCTTTGAGGCCAAGGATCCCTGTCAGTATCGGCAACAGCGGAAAGCTTGTCACCGGTTGCCTGCTCCCAGCGGGCACGTGCCAGACGTCCTAATGCTGCGGCAGCCTCACTGTCTACCATCATCTGCACATCATGAAACGGCCCATAGGTTTTGCCATTATCGTTGCGCCCGGGTTGCTTTGGCGCATGGTCAGGAGTATCCCAGCGGCTGTTGGTCAGATCCAATCCGCCGACAAAGGCCAATCGGTCATCAATGACAACAATCTTCTGATGATGCGACGCACCGACAGGATGCTTTTCATCAAGCACGAAATGAATCCGCTTGTGGGTATCCCACCCCAGATTAATCCGTGTCCAGGGTTCGCGCTCCATTGCATAGAGCATGGCAAAATCCCACTCAAGAATGTAAATCTGTAGTTCGGATGTTTCGTAAGCAAGTCGATTGAGAAAATGGGCGAAGCTTTCCTTGTTATCACCATCCCCGCGACGCAGGCAAATCCGGCTATCCACATCCCAACCAATAATGTATATAGCGCGTCGAGCAGCCTCACAGGCTTCAGCGACTGCCCTGAAATAGGCCTCTCCATCAACGAGAAAGGCCACTCTCTTCGCCTCTTCAAGCTGCCGGCCATTTTTATCTTTATGAAAAAACATAGAGCCCGTATCTCTTTTTTGTCGGTGCCACTTCGCACGGTTATTTGTGGGGCAAAATACCAGCCATAGAATTATATCAACGGTTGATGTTTCAGCACGAGTTCTGATTTTTATTCAAAGATTAGCAAATGAAATGACTTAGTCTAGATTTAAAGTTGTTCAAGGACAATGAGCCGCTATAATTGTAGAGGACTTCCCTAATCATCTATATGAGGAATGACTATTATGAAAGTCTGGCCAGGTCTATCCTACCCCCTGGGAGCCACTTATGACGGCTCCGGCACCAATTTTTCGCTTTTCTCTGAAATCGCTGAACGCGTCGAGTTATGCCTGTTCGACAACAACGGAAACGAAACGCCCATCGACCTGCCGGAAGTTACCGGTTATTGCTGGCACGGCTATTTCCCCGAAGTCGAACCGGGCCAGCGCTATGGTTTTCGGGTGCACGGTCCGTGGCGTCCCAAGGAAGGACACCGTTGCAACCCCGCGAAGCTGCTGCTCGATCCTTACGCTAAAGCGATTGAGGGGCAAATCGAGTGGAACGAGGCGGTCTTTCCCTACCGTTTTGACAAAGGGCCCAAGGTACGCAGCGATACAGACAGTGCTCCCTTCGTGCAGCGCAGCGTGGTACACCAGCCCCACTTTGACTGGAGTGGAGACCAGCGCCTGCAGCGCCCCTGGCACGAGACGGTTATCTACGAAACCCACGTCAAGGGATTTACCGCCCGACATCCCGATATTCCCGAAGAGCTGCGCGGCACCTATGCCGGTCTGGCGCATCAGGCATCCATCGATTATCTCAAGAATTTGGGCGTTACGGCAGTTGAACTGCTGCCGGTTCACCAGTTCCTGCATGATAAGTACCTGGTCGACCAGGGTCTGAGGAATTACTGGGGCTACAGTTCCATCGGTTATTTCGCCCCCCATAATGAGTACGCTTCAGAAACCCGCCCCGGAAGCGTTGTAGCGGAATTCAAACAAATGGTCCGTACGCTGCATCAGGCAGGCATAGAAGTTATTCTCGACGTGGTTTACAACCATACGGCAGAAGGTAACCATCTCGGACCGATGCTTAGCTTTAAGGGGATCGACAATTTCTATTACTATCGCACCATGGCCGACGACCCCTGTCACTACATGGACTACACCGGCACCGGCAACAGCCTGAATGTGCGCAATCCGCATGTGCTGCAGCTCCTGATGGATTCTCTGCGCTACTGGGTGCTGGAGATGCATATCGACGGCTTCCGCTTCGACCTGGCCGCTGCTCTGGCGCGCGAGCTGCACGAAGTTGACAAACTATCAGCTTTCTTCGACCTGATTCAGCAGGATCCCGTAGTCAGCCAGGTCAAACTGATTGCCGAGCCCTGGGATGTAGGAGAAGGGGGTTATCAGGTCGGCAACTTTCCGCCGGTTTGGAGCGAATGGAACGGTCGCTACCGCGACTGCGTGCGCGATTACTGGCCGGGGCGCGAAGAAACACTCGGCACGTTCGCGGCCAGTTTTACCGGCAGCTCAGACCTTTATGAGAACACCAGCCGCCTGCCCTACGCCAGCATCAACTTCATCACCGCTCATGACGGATTCACGCTCAACGATCTGGTCTCCTACGACAAAAAGCACAATGAGGCCAACGGCGAAGACAACAACGACGGCACGGATGACAACCGTTCCTGGAACTGCGGAATCGAGGGACCGACAGACGACCCGGATGTGCTGGAGTTGCGCGCGCGCCAGCAGCGCAATTTTCTCGCCACCTTGCTCCTTTCCCAGGGGGTACCGATGATTCTCGGCGGCGACGAGATCGGCCGCACCCAGCAGGGCAACAACAACGCTTACTGTCAGGACAACGAAATTTCCTGGTACAATTGGGAAGAGACGGACGAAGAGCTTCTCGATTTCTGTGCGCGGTTAATCGATTTTCGTCACCGCCACCCCGTATTTCGCCGGCGCAGGTGGTTTCAGGGGCGAGAAATCCACGGTACCGAAATCACCGATATCGCCTGGTTCACTCCTGGAGGCGAACAGATGCAGGAAAAAAACTGGGGCAAGGGTTTTGTCAAATCTCTGGGAATCTACCTCAACGGAGCAGCTATCCCCAATCCTAACCCCAAGGGCGAACCGGTAACCGACGACAATTTCTATCTGATCTTTAACGCACATTACGAAGCGCTCGAATTCACCTTGCCGGGTTCGGACTGGGGAAAATCCTGGACAAGGGAGTTCGACACCGACAAATGCTGGTCCAACACCGGGGAAACCCTTGAAGCGGGGACTGACATCAAGGTAAAAGCCCGTTCTATCGACGTTTTCCGCCATAGCTCCTGAGCCCTGTGGAAACTGCTGTTCACCTGTAGCCGGATCGATCGATTCCAGTGCCACATGTCCTCTTTTGGTCTTGTATCGCTCTAACTCCAGGCTAGCAAATCCTGAGTGTTCGTTTGTTAAATTTCAAGTCCACAGAATCACGCGCGAATCAAGTATTACCTTCATCCATGAAGCATTTATCTAC
>JAWOFG010000156.1:0-9852 GCA_046482365.1 Pelovirga sp.
ATCAGCACAATCAGGGTGAAGGCCAGCAGGTTCAAAAACATCTCTACCCCGGCAGGCGAACCATAACGCAACAGCTTGACCATAATCGTTCGGTGAAACAACCAACTAGCGCCGATGGAGAATTCATCTCGATTGATGCGGCGCAAATAAGCCGCCAGCACCACCAGCAGGGCGCAGGAACTGCTGAACAAGGTACCATAGGCGGCGCCGCGCAGACCCAGGGCGGGAAAACCAAGGTGACCGAAGATCAGCACGTAATTGGCACCGGCATTGACAATCAGGGCGACCATGGCGGAAATCATGACGATACGGGTGCGACCGATCCCGGAGAAAAACCCGGATAAACTGGTACGCAGCAGCACCAATGGTGTTCCGTAGATGAGAATATCGAAGTAGAGCTGCTGCTGTTCGCGCTGTGCCGCTGGAATGTCCATCAGACCGAACAACAGATGAACCAGCGGTCGACAAGCAAAAATCAGCAATGTGGCGGGGATCACCAGCAGCATCGCCTGGGCAACCACCACTGTGCATTGGGATTTGCGCCCGGCACCCAGATATTGGGCAACCAGGGCGGTAGTGTAGCCGATCAGGCCGACAAAAAAGGTCATCAGCATGAAGCTCGACAGACCACCGCCCATGGCAGCATTCATCGGTTCCGGGCCGATGCGCGAGAGAAACAGTCGATCAATAAAGATCAGCAGGGTTTCACAGGCGTGGGACACCACCATTGGGGTGGAAATAGCGAGCATTTCACGAAAACCACCGGGGACATTCAGTTTGGCTGCGGTGATAGCGCTCACACGGGGGTCTCACTGTCGGGCAGGATGTGCGGGATCAGAAATCAACAGAAAAGTCGATCAATAACCCACTCGGGATAAAAGTGTCCAGCTCCAACTGACGACGACCGGTCACTTGCTCGGCGAACAGCCCGAGGAGCTCGAACTCGCAGGCAAAAGTATCGTGGAACGGATAACGCAATGCCATCATCTTCAGGGGATTGCTGTCGACAAAATTCAAGGTACACCAGTCATCGGAAAACGATTCCCCTGAACAATCGATGTTGGGCAACCCGTGCAACCGGCAGGTCAAAGGGCGCGACTGATAAACCAGACAGTTGCCATCCGCCCCAAGCAACGGACAGGGGGTCAGGTCATCCTCGGGCATATTCTGCCAATCATGGTTGGGCAGGCGATTGAGGATGTAAGGGGATTGAAATTCCGGCCAACGCTGCTGCAAGTCGCCCACCCGCAAACGGGCTTTGACCAACACCTGCTCTTTGACGGGTTCGGCCAGTTCAGCAAAACCGGACTGCAACAGGGCCGCATCGAGCAGACTGATCTCAAACAGGCCTCGGCAGCAGGCAGAGCAGCCTGGCCGGCAGGCAACTTGCCCCCTTGAGCTTTCAATACAACCAGCAAACCAGTCGTCAATGCCGCCCAACAACTGGCGATAGTCAGCAAGAATTTCCTGCATCCGTGACGATCTCCTCAACGCTGCGATGTGGCCAGTCTGATGGCCAGGGCAACGAACACCGTGCCCGCGAGGCGATTAAGAACCACCTGCAGCCGCTGTGAACGGCTCAGCCATTGTCCAAGGCTGCCGGCCAGCAGAGCAATACTACCGAACACCAGAATGGTCGCCAGAATGAACAAGCCCCCGAGCAATAGCAATTGATAAACAACAGCGCCGCGACTCGGATCGGCAAACTGGGGCAGAAACGCGAGAAAAAAGATCGATACTTTCGGGTTGGTGAGATTCATGATCACGCCACGGCGGTAATAACGCCAGTAACCAGACGTCGCGTTTGCTTCGTCCTGGATGGTCTCCGGCTGCGCCCGAAAGGCTTGCCAGGCGAGATAAACCAGATAGCCGGCACCGATAAATTTAAGGAGGGTAAAAGCAACGGCGGAGGTCTGAAAAATAATCGCCACCCCAAAAGCAACAACAGCAGTGTGCACCAGTAAACCGCTACACAAACCGAGAACAACAACAAACCCCGGCCCACGGCCACGCAAAGCTGACTGAGTCAGGACAAAGATATTATCCGGACCCGGCGCCAGACCCAGAAGCACCGCAGCCGAAAAAAAAGTGATGATGGTTTCACCAGGAAGCATGGGTTGGCCGATAATTGTAGGGACACAGTTTATTGCGCCCAGCATTAGAAAATTTCTTCATTATCCCGCTACAGCAACAATGCCCGTTTTTCCATTTCCAGCAACTGATCGCGCAATTCAGCAGCTTTTTCAAATTCCAGTGCGGCAGCTGCTTCAAGCATCTGTGCCTTGATTTCGGTCATTCTTGCTTTCAGTGCCTGGGGATTAGCATAGAGGGCTTCTTCTTCGGCGCACAGGGGCAATTCCTTATCCTTACGACCGATAAAATTATCGACAATGGAAAAGAGGGATTTAGTGACCGACACCGGCGTGATGCCATGCTCCTGATTGTACTCTAACTGCTTGACCCGCCGCCGCTCAGTTTCATCGATACAGGCCTGCATCGAGCGGGTCACGCGATCCGCGTACATAATCACCCGGCCATCGATATGGCGGGCAGCACGTCCACAGGTCTGGATCAGGGAACGCTCGCTGCGCAGGAAACCTTCCTTGTCGGCATCAAGAATTGTTACCAGGGCCACTTCAGGAATATCGAGCCCTTCGCGCAGCAGGTTAATTCCAACCAGCACATCGAATTCCCCTTCGCGTAAAGCGCGGATAATCTGCACCCGCTCGACCGTGTCAATATCGGAATGCAGGTAGTTTACCCTGATCCCCGCTTCCTGCAGATAGCCGGTGAGGTCTTCAGCCATGCGCTTGGTCAAGGTGGTGACCAGTACCCGCGCGCCTTTTTCCACCGTGATACGAATTTCCTCGATCAGATCATCAACCTGATTAAGCGCCGGGCGCACTTCGATGGGAGGATCGACCAGGCCGGTCGGACGGATGACCTGCTCGACAAACACTCCTTCAGCTTTTTGCATTTCGTAATCAGCAGGGGTAGCTGAAACGTATACCGTCTGTGGCTGGCACTGCTGAAATTCCTCAAACATCAACGGTCGGTTATCGAGAGCTGAGGGTAAACGGAATCCATAATTGACCAGGGTTTCCTTGCGCGAACGGTCACCACGATACATGGCTCCGACCTGACTGACGCTGACATGGCTCTCATCAATGAACATCAAGGCATCATCGGGCAGGTAGGATAACAGCGTGGCCGGGGGCTCGCCGGGATGACGACCATCGAGAAAACGCGAATAGTTCTCAATCCCCTGGCAGTAACCCATCTCCTCAATCAGCTCGATATCAAAAAGAGTACGCTGCTCAATCCGCTGGGCCTCCAGCAACATATTCTGCTCGCGGAAATGTTGGATCTGGCGCTGCAGCTCATCCTGAATTTCACCTATGGCACGCTTGAGGGTCGGTTTGGTGGCCACATAATGACTTGCGGGGAAAATCGCAGTGCGTTCAAGGCGATCAATCACCTGGCCGCGCAGGGGATCGATTTCGCTGATGGCATCGATTTCGTCTCCGAAAAATTCAATGCGCAGGGCTCGCTTTTCTTCATACGCAGGAAACACCTCGACGCTATCACCGCGTACCCGAAAGGTGCCACGGTGGAAGTCGATGTCGTTACGTTCATACTGGATTTCCACCAGACGGTGGAGAAAATCATTGCGCTTGAGCTCCATGCCGGTACGTAGATCGACCAGCATCCCATAGTAGGCTTCCGGTGAACCGAGGCCGTAGATACAACTGACCGAAGCAACGATCAGCACATCGCGGCGCGAGAGCAGGGAACGGGTGGCGCTATGGCGCAGCTTGTCGATTTCCTCATTGATGGAACTGTCTTTTTCAATAAAGGTATCGGTCGACGGCACATAGGCTTCGGGCTGATAGTAATCATAATAACTGACGAAATATTCCACCGCGTTATGGGGGAACAGCTCCTTGAATTCCCCATAAAGCTGGGCCGCCAGGGTCTTGTTGTGGGCCAGTACCAGGGTTGGGCGTTGGGTTCGCGCCACCACGTTGGCCATGGTGAAGGTTTTACCCGAACCGGTGACTCCAAGCAGCACCTGATGACGGTCGGCACGCTCGATACCGGCTACCAGCTCATCGATAGCATGAGGCTGGTCACCACAGGGAGAGTAGGGAGATATCAGTTCAAATTGCGCCATGGGAATTTCTTTTGAAAAGGGTTGTTTTTTTGCGACAAAGCGTTAATGTGATCGGTTCGAACGCAATCTGGGGAGGATACGGGATGACCAAAGAAAAAAGCAAATTTGTTTACTCAATTTTCTGGAACTGTACACTGATCACCGTCGGCTCACTGATTCAGACCCTGGCTCTCAAAGGGATTGCGATTCCCCATCATTTTGTCCCCGGCGGCCTCTTCGGGGTCAGTTCACTGATTTACTATCTGGCGGATCTTCTCAATCCAGGTCTGATTTACCTGCTACTCAACATCCCGCTGTTTATCCTCGGCTACATCTTTATTTCCCGCCGTTTCCTGTGGTACAGCGCCCTGGCCATGGCACAAATCTCGCTTTTTTACCAGCTGATCCAGTTTGAAATCCATATTGAAAGCCAGCTCTACGCTGCCCTGGCCCTGGGGGTCCTGATTGGGTTCGGTGCCGGCATGGTTCTGCGATCCCTTGGCTCCAATGGTGGCCTTGATGTTGTCGCGGTTATCCTTTATCAGAAATATAACATCGGGATCGGCAAGACCTATTTCGGTTTCAATCTGATCCTGTTCAGCTTGAGCTTTTTGAGTCTTGACAACGATCTGGTCATTGCATCAATGATCGCCGTCTTTGTCACCTCAGTGACCTTGGACTACACTCTGTCCATGTTTAATCAGCGCAAACTGGCCTTCATTATTTCGGAAAAGTCGGAGGCCATTGCCGACCGGGTCATGACGACACTGAAAATCGGCACCACCCTGCTTCCGGCGATCGGTGCCTACCGCAAGGAGGGTCGTACGGTAATGATGGTGGTGATCAACAACATCCAGCTGAAGCGTCTGGAAGAGATTGTTTTTACCACCGACGAACATGCCCTGTTTATTGTGGAAAACACCTTCAGCGTGCTGGGCTCAACCTTCTCAAAAAGGAAGATTTACTAAGCCGGCTCAGTCCGGCATGGCACCAGCCAGCAGCGCCGGATCAAGGCGGACATCGAACCAGTTCAGGCGCCAGTCGAGGTGCGGGCCGGTTACCCGACCGGTAGCACCGACAGTAGCAATGATTTGCCCCTGCGTCACTTCTTGACCGACCTCAACCCGAATCTCCTGCAGGTGCAGAAAGGTTGAGGAAAGCCCATGACCGTGGTCAATCACCAGGGTGGTACCGGCAAAAAACATCCCCGGATGGGCATAGGTCACGATCCCGCCAACCGGCGCCCTGACCGGAGTGCCGGTCGGTGCCGCGATGTCGATGCCAAAATGGGGTTGTCGGGGCTCGCCATTGAAAATCCGCTGACTGCCATAGACCCCGGTGATGCGACCGGTCAACGGCCAGCTGAGCGGCTCCAGGAAGTCACGGTTCAGGCTGAGTTGTTGACGGACAGCCGCAATCTCCTCGGCTTCACGGCGAATCCGTTCAAGGTCTTCCGGCGATGGTTCCATGAGCCGCTGACTGATGCCGTCAATCCGCTGAATCCGATAGTCACGCGGCTTTAGTTGTAGCTTCTCTTGACGTGTTTGACCGTCTGGAGATTGCACCAGCAGTTCTTCTGCCGGGGCAGCATCACGGCCAAAACCGATAATGAAGTCTCCGCTCGCCGTCACCGGCACCTGACGTCCTTTAAACACCACCTGACAATCGCCACAGGTACGGCCATAGACCAACCCACCGGGAGTGAAATGACCGCGCAGGTCAAGCTCAACCGCATCCACCGGCACGGCAACCAGCAGCAGCCAACCCATAACAACAGCAACAGTGATCAATGTGATTTTTAACCAGCGGAACATCGTATCCTCTTCAGGAGATAATACAAAAACATTGGTATCTGTTCAGCACCGGATCGGGAATCCTGTGTCAAGGGGCGCTTTTCGTCATCCATGACCGCTTGTTGTCGCCGTCCATGGCGACAAACACCCTTGCCACAGGACCCCCGACCCTGCGCCAGGACAGTGCTGAATAGTTACAAATATTGTTACATGCCCAGAATAACAGACCGGCAAAAAAATTTCCTGGCGCTCTATCCTTCTTCCTCTGGTCACTCATCGCTCATCTTATGCTACACTGAAGACAGTAAAGCCATGCCCTAAAGGTGTCCTGTGACATGCAGAAAATCCTGATTATTACCGGCCTGCTCGTTCTCATCGTCGGCCTGCTCTGGCCCTGGCTCGGCAAGCTCCCCTTGGGGCGCCTGCCGGGAGACA
The DNA here is from genome assembly GCA_046482365.1 of Pelovirga sp. Classification (GTDB taxonomy): domain Bacteria; phylum Desulfobacterota; class Desulfuromonadia; order Desulfuromonadales; family Geopsychrobacteraceae; genus Pelovirga. The sequence continues at coordinate 6,382 of JAWOFG010000156.1, forward strand.
TTGTCATTGACAAACCAGGCTTCAAACTGTTTTTCCCCATTACCAGCATGCTGCTGGTTAGTGGCGTTGTTTCAGTGATTATGTGGCTATTGCGAAAATAGGAGGTGGCTATGCGACGACATGAAAAAGAGATTACCGCTACCGGCGAGCTGGAACAGGTATTATGGCAGGGACGAGTCTGCCATCTGGCCATCCCGGATGAACCCATGCCGTATCTGATCCCGCTCAATTACGGCTATCAGGATGGCGCTCTGTATTTCCACTCCGCCCCTCAGGGCCGCAAAATCGAGCTGTTGAAAAAACAGCAACGAGCCTGTTTCAGTGTTACCATCGATTACGGCATTATCGAGGCCGAGCGTGCCTGCAACTGGGGAGCCCGTTTCACCAGTGTGATGGGCTCCGGACGAATTGAGTTTATCGGGGATTCACAAGCAAAACAGGCAGCACTGCACATCCTGATGGCACAATATACAGACCAAACCTTCAGCTTCGAAGCAGCTCAGATAGATGCGACCCTGGTTTTCAAACTGGTCGTCGAAACCATGAGCGGCAAGCAATCTCGTGGGTAAATAAACAGATGCTGAAAAGTTTTTTTGGGGCAGTTAACGATCTGTTTCGTAGCGCGCTGCGTACCAGCCTGATGCTGTTCAAGATTATCATTCCGATTAGCATCGCCACCCGTTTTTTACAGCAGTGGGGGGTCGTTGATCAATTCGGAATACTGCTCGGACCGGTCATGGAGCTGGTCGGCCTGCCAGGCCAGATGGGGCTGGTGTGGGCCACCGCCATGGTGACCAACATCTACGGCGGAATGGTGGTTTTTGCTACCATTGCGCCGGGCCTCGATCTGACCGTTGCCCAGGTGACGGTCTTAAGTACCATGATCCTGGTAGCCCATGCCCTGCCGGTCGAACTGCGCATTGCCCAGAAGGCCGGAACCCGTTTTCGTGCCAGCGTGTTGATCCGCGTGGTTGGCGCCCTGCTTCTCGGCTGGCTGCTGCATCTGTCCTACCAGCTGAGCGGCACACTCCAACACGCCAATCAGGCCCTGTGGAGTCCCCCTGCCATCGATCCGACCTGGAGTGCCTGGCTGCTGGCGGAAATGCGCAACATGGTGATTATATTTCTGATTATCCTGACCCTGATGGCAGTACTGCAGATCATGAAAAAAATCGGGGTCACCAGCCTGATGACCAGGCTACTGGAACCGCTGCTCAAGCTCCTCGGCATGAGTCGAGAAGCCGCTCCGGTTACCATTATCGGCATGACTCTGGGCCTGAGTTACGGTGGTGGGCTGATCATCCAGGAAGCGCAATCAGGTCGTTTAAGCAAACGTGATCTGTTTGCCTCGGTCACCTTGATGGGGTTATGTCACAGTATTTTTGAGGACACCCTGCTGATGATGGTTCTCGGTGCCCATCTGTCCGGTATTTTCTGGGGCCGCCTGATCTTTTCCCTGCTGGCGATTTTTCTGCTGGTACGCCTGATCAACAAACTGCCGGAGCACCTGTTTGAGCTCTATCTGGTGCGTCCGGTTCCGGCCGTTGCTGCCAACCCGGCTGAGCGGGTAAGTGGATGATCATTTCCCTGATCGCCGCCATGGATCGCAACCGCACCATCGGTCATGACGGGACGCTGCCCTGGCATCTGCCCGCCGATCTGCAATGGTTCAAGCGCCACACCATGGGCCACAACCTGCTCATGGGACGGCGGACCTTTGAAGCCATTGGTCAGCCGCTGGCCGGGCGTCGCACTATTGTTGTCAGCCGCAACCCAAACTACCAGGCTCCCGATTGTATTGTGACAACCGATATTGCGGCAGCCATTGAGGCAGCCAAACCCGCCGAACAACTGTTTATCTGCGGTGGTGGCGAGATTTATCGGCAAACCCTTGACCTGGCAGAGCGTATTTACCTGACGAAGCTTGATATTGAAGTCACAGGTGATACCTTTTTTCCTGAGTTTGATGAAGATGCGTTTGAGATCGTCGCGCAGGAGCACCATGTTGAACCTTTCCATTACAATTTTTCGATTTTTCAGCGCAAATATCCATTGCCCCCTTGTCATTTAACTTGAAGGAAGTATCCCCATGAGCTATCGCTTTCTGTCCGGCCTATTATTGTTCTTTATTCTTTCCGCCTGCACACCCCATCCATTCCATCCCGAACACAGTCTGGTCGCAACGGTCCCTGACCAGACGCCACAACAACTACGGGTACAGGCGGAAGGACGGGTCGAAGCCACCCCCGACCAACTGCGTTTACGCCTTGGCGTCATCACCGAAGCAGCCGATGCCGGCCAGGCGGTGAACGAAAACAACCAGCGCATGAGCAAAGTCATGACGATGGTCGCTGAACTCGGTCTGGAACGCAAGGATCTTGCCACCGGCCAGTTTCAGATTCAGCCCCAATGGAGCCAACCGCCCAGACCGACCCCGGCCAACTGGCAGCGCAAAATTATCGGCTACCGGGTCAGCAATGACCTGTGGATCCGCACCACCCGGATCGATCTGGCCGGACAACTTCTTGGGTTAGCCCACCAGGCCGGCGTCAATCAGGTCGGCAATCTGCAATTTACCCTTGCTGATCAGGACAAATACCAGCAGCAAGCCATGACTCTGGCCACCCAAAAAGCACTGAGACAAGCACAGGTACTCGCCTCGGCGGCCGGGGCCAAGCTGGGAGGTATTCTCTCTTTGTCCCTTGATACTCCCGGCGGGTCCGGTGCCGGCGCGCCACTGATGGCCGAGGCTCGGATGATGAGCGCTACTGATGCGGTACCGATCACCCCCGGCAATGTCGATATTCAGGCCACAGTCACCGTTATTTTTGAATTAATCTCTCCGGCCCGCAACCAGTAAGGTAGGTCGATGAACTATCCAGCGCTGATCACGAGCCTGATGGACACCGATCTCTACAAGCTCACTATGCTTCAGGCCTTTTTTCATGCTCCTGAGTTTCGTAGCGTTGAAGTTGAGTGGAAATTTGCCTGTCGTAATCGCCACGGCTTTGATCTGGCAGCCCAGATTTCCGAAATCAGGCAGCAACTCGAAGAGGTCTGTCGTTTGCGTTTTGCCGATGAAGAGCTGGACTATCTCGCCACCTTCCCTTTTTTTACCCCTGATTTTATTGAGTTTTTAAGGATTTATCAGCTCAACATGCGATTTGTTTCGATTCGACCCATGGGTGAAGACATTGATCTGCGGATTCGCGGACCCTTGATTCATGTTGCTCTTTTTGAAATCTACGTCCTGGCTATTATCAGTGAAATACATACCAGGGTCATTTGTGGCGACGTTGATGATGCGATCGCCAGCGCCAGACTCCAGGAAAAGGTTGCCTACCTGCAGGGCCAGGAACCCTTGACAGGTTTTGGTTTTGCCGATTTCGGAACCCGCCGGCGTGCCTCAAAACAATGGCAGGAGAAAGCATTGACCCTGCTGCTCGACCAAATTCCACGCTATTTTGTCGG
>JAWOFG010000029.1:0-26168 GCA_046482365.1 Pelovirga sp.
CCTTGTCCGGGATAACATCTGTAGTGCATAGGAGATATTTCTGACGGCAACAATCTTCAGAAGTTCTTCACGGATCCGCTCCGCCGCCACCTGTTGCAGTTGCTGTGCCTGCTGTGTCATGGCAGCAATGGTTTGATCCTCGATGGTGAAATTCAGAACAGCGGCATGACGGACCCCTTTAAGAATCCGCAGCGGATCATCGCTGAAACTACCGGTTGAACACATTTTCAGGCGCCGGTTTTTAAGATCAGTAATACCATTTAAAGGGTCAAATAGATGAGCAGGTTCGTTGCTGGGGATAGCGATGGCGTTGATGGTATAGTCGCGCGCTTGCAGATCGCCAGTGATGGTCGTTGCGCGCAACGGGGCGAAGTCAAAAGAAATGCCGTCAGCCAGCAACACCCGGCTCTGTCTGCGTTGTTGATCCAGCCAGAACCAGTGTCCCCTCCCCCTTGCCCAAGCGCGCGCCCAATGACTTGGATCCTCAGTGCTGACGACGTCGATGTCAGCACATTCTTCACCCAGCAAGAGATCACGCACACAGCCGCCAACCAGCCAGGTGGTCATACCGCTGGCCCGCAGAGCGACAAAGAACTCGGAAAAAACCGGAATCTGTTGACTCAATTTCGCTGTAAGTTGACTGCTTTCCATAGAAATTCATTTTGTTAATGATATAAGGATCCGTAGTATCTGTTCAGCACCGGATCTTTGGATCCTATGTCAAGGGACGCTTTTCGTCATCCATGACCGCTTGCTGTCGCCGTCCATGGCGACAGACACCCTTGCCATAGGACCCCCGACCCTGCGCAAGGATAGAGCTGAATAGTTACGATCCTTTAAAACAAAAGGGCTGCGATCAACAGCAGCCCTTTTATTCTAGAATAAGTTTCTGATCTGGAAACGAGCTAAGCCAAATCCTGCTCCGCCTGATGGATCAGGTCAAACAGCTCCTGAATGTCCTCCTCTTCAATACACGAGAAGGCGATCCGCAGATCTTTGCTGCCGATGGAGATGGTGCCGACACCATATTTGTCAAGCAGATGAACGCGCAGTTTTTCCGCATCGACTCTTTTCAGCCCCAGGCACATGAAATAGCCGGAATTAAAGGGATAGAAATTCCAGGAATCGGCGTACTTGGCATTGGCAAGGACTTCCTTCACCTTAAGGGCTCGTCCCTGCATCACTTCAAACTTTTCCTGTTTCTGCCTGTCAAAGTCAGGTGAGTTCAACGCGTCGATAACAAAGGTCTGTGACGGATGGGGACAGTTGGAAATGGTCGCACGGATAATACCCAGGGTCTTTTTCTCCAATGCTGTCAGTACCTCATTGTTGTCACCGGCCAAGCCATCAGCAAAGGTGATAAAACCGACGCGGAAGCCCCAGACGAATTCCTCCTTGGTGGCACCATCAAGCTTGATACTCAGCAGACGCGGGTGTTGATTAGCCAGTTTGCCGAATAAGGACTCTTTCAAAGAATCTTCGTAGAACAGACCAAAATAAGCGTCATCTGTCACAACAACCAGATTACAGCCTTCTTCAGCTACCTCTTTAAGGGTTGTCACCAAAGCGTCCCCTTCAGCGACGGTCGGGGTATAGCCACTGGGGTTGTTGGGGAAGTTAAGCAGGACAATCGCCTTGCCCTTTTCCGCCGCTGTCTGTTTAAGGCAAGTTTTGAAGGCGTCAACATTAAAACCACCGGCTTCGGTGAATGTGGTGAATTTCTTCACCACCGCACCACGGCGGGTAGCAAAAGTCAGGTTATAGTTGCCCCACATCATATCGGGCATCACCACCTGATCGCCGGCATCCATGAACAGGTCAGCAACAATAGACAGACCATGAGTCAAGGCATTAGTGACAACCGGCATGCCAAAAACTTTATCCTGCTGACTGGGGTTTTCGCGCAGCATCTTTTCACGCCAGAGCTTGCGTAATTCCGGTTTGCCCGCCGGAGGTGCATAAGGATAAATATCCTTAGGATCGAAACTTTTGAGTTTATCCTGAAAACACTGCAAAAACATGGGTCCGCCTTTCTCCGTGGCGGTCCCGATGGTGGCATTAAACTTATGGGCTTTTTCCTTGGCTTCAGCAGACTGGCTCAGAATTCCTTTGGGGAAAAAAAGATTTTTACCCAGATCCGACAACATCTCGAGGGTATGGGGATTGTTTTTTTGAATCAGTTCGTTCAGTTCCACTGCAAGTGGGTTCATCATGTTCCTCCGTCAGGAATATGTGGCAACAGGCCACCTCGTTAACTATCAGAGTGTTTTTTTTCCGGGGTAAAAATCGTTTCTTCTTTCTTCTTGCGAGCTTGTTTGCGCCCGCGATCAACCAGATACAGAATACCGAATGTTATCAGCAGGACAACCAAAGTCAACAGAATATCAGCGAATCGGAAAGAAGCCATAAGTTCCTCTTTGTAGTTTCAGGTGACTGGTGAAACACGTTTTAGCGCCATGTGTGCCTGCTCATGTTTGCTATCAAGCTGGGTTGCTATGGTAAAGGCTTCATAAGCACCGGCCAGATCATTCACAGCTTCCCGGCAAATACCAATAAAATGATATAAATCAGCGTTCGGCAACTCTTGCAACAGCTCACCCTGATGAACCAGTCTTTCAACCAGGTCATAGGCTTGAGTAACATCGCCAACAGAAAATAGTTTCTGCGCCTGTCCCATTTGTTCAAGCTGATATTGCAACGCTTGCAGTGGAACACCACCCTGGGAAATCAGTTCGAGGCGGTGTTGCAACTGAGCTTGCTCTTTATCGTTGTCCAGCCGGCTGATGACGTTCTGCCAATATAGTTTGGCCTGATGATAATTGCCGGACAGATAGCAGACCTGACCTAGATAGTTGAGATTATTGATGTCCAGCCCAGAGCTGCGACGGGCTTTTTCAAGCCACTGGCGGGCAGATTTGAGCTGTTCACCAGCCTCAATTAAATGGTTAGGATGAATAGCCAGATGATAAAAGGCAACGCCCAGCTTATGGAGTAAACCAAAATTGTTTTCATCTATAAACAGTAATATTTTTAACAGAGGTATTTTTTGCTGCAGGGCAACATCATCGTGAGGGCGCAGATCAAGAAGCAGTAACTGTGACCCGACATCGGAAAGCAAGAAGGGGTAAGCTTGACGCAGGATATTGGCGTAAACAGGAGCATGTTCAGTTTCCGGAAAGACACAGAGGTACTCGTAAATTCCCTCCCCGATAAGGCGCTCGGGTGGCGCGACGGACAGATCGTCAGGGGCGTCGGTAGCGCAAAGAGGAAAGGGAATTTGGGGCAGATGGAGATCCTCATTTGCGTCAATTGACAAGGTCATACCCTCTGGTGGGGTCCAGAACACAAAGTCGTCAGGCGTAGATTCGGGTGGAGTTTCAGTCATCAGTAAATACCTCACTTGTCAACCGTGGAATTTACTTCAAAACCAAAGATTAATCAACCGAAGGGATTTTTATCCATCCACGGCCGCTCTTCTGACATTAAGTCAGCATGTGCTGCGCTTCGAATCATGGCTGATGAAACTGTTTTCTAATTGAGAAAATGGCTGGGGCGCCAGGATTCGCCCACTACGTCATCGCCGTCACGGCGATTCCTGCGTCGGCTCCCCTACGCTCACTGACGCGGCCATCCATGGCCGCTCTTCTGACATTAAGTCAGCGTTCGCTGCGCTTCGAATCCTGGCTGATGCAATTATTTTCTAATTGAAAAAATGGCTGGGGCGCCAGGATTCGAACCTGGGAATGCCGGAATCAAAATCCGGTGCCTTACCGCTTGGCGACGCCCCAATGAAGGAAGAACGATTTTCTAGCAAAGATCATTTATAGCGTCAAGGGAAAAACTCAAACATTCTTCGTAGACCAGAACCGATCACGCAGGGAATCGGCCAGCGAGTAGAGAACCGGAACAACAATCAAGGTCAGTACGGTCGCAAAAGCCAGACCGAAAATAACGGTAACGGCCATTGGTCCCCACCACTCAGAGGATTCTCCACCAATCTCCCAGGCGAAGGAATGAAAATCAAAACTGACCCCGAGAGCCATTGGCAGCAGACCAAGGATGGTAGTTGCCGCCGTAAGTAACACCGGACGAAAACGGACCATGCCGGCACGCATAATGGCAGCAAAGGAATCCATCCCGCTACGCATCAATTGGTTGGTGTAATCGATGAGCACAATCGCATTGTTTACCACGACACCAGCCAGCGAGATGGCGCCGATCCCGGTCATAATAATCCCAAAGGGTTTGGCCGTTATCAACAAACCTAAAAAAACACCGGTCAGGGAAAGGATAACGGTGGACATGACAATCAAGGCCTGCAACAGGGAATTGAACTGGGTCACCAGCACCAGCATAATCAGCAATACGGCACCAATAAAAGCTTTGGATAAAAAGGACGTGGCTTTGTCCTGCTCCTCCTGTTCACCCGAATAGGTAATGAGATAACCATTGGGCAAGCGCAAGTCAGCAAGTCGCTCCTGAATCTCCATCAGCACTTCGTTACTGTTACGCCCGTAGGTTTCTGCTGAGAGAGTGGCCACCCGATTTAAATCAAGGTGGCGAATCGAACCGTAACCCACGCCGGTTTCCACATGGGCGACGGTCGATAGGGGAATCGGTACCCCGGTTTCAGCTGGAATCAACAGGTTTTCAATATCCGCAAGATGTTGACGCCGCGCCGGTGGAAAACGCGCGACAATATCGTATTCGTCCTCTCCTTCCCGAAAAACCCCAAGTTTGGTGCCGCTGATGGCTGCCTTGGCCATTTCCGATATCTCAGAGGTTGACAATTGCAGCAGGCTGGCTTTCTCACGATCAACCATTATCCGGATCTCCGGTTGCGCCCGTGTCAGGTCATCCTGTAAATCAACTAAGCCGGGAACCGACTCGATTCGTTGATAAATCTCTTTGACTAAACCCTCAATCACATCGATGTCTTCACCACTGACCTCAATATTGACCGGGGGCCCGGTGGGAGGTCCCTGTTCCTGTTGATCTACAATAAAATGGGCTCCAGGAATCGGGGCTACTGCCTGACGAATGCGATCCAGTACATCAGTCGCCAGATCCTTGCGGTCATGACGATCGACAAACTCCAGCGAGACCTTGCTCAAATTAGAGAGCACACTACCACCGCCACCAACATCGCTGCTGGTTGTTCCGACATCGGTGATGACAAAATTGATATCCGGCTCAGCCAAAGCAATGGCTTCTACTGTTCTCGCCAGCAGATCCGAGGTGTCAAGATTGGTGCCAACCGGTGCTTCTATCTCGACGAAGGCTCGATTGGGTTCAGTATCCGGGAACAGTTCAACTCCATGATCAAACATGATATAGAGGGTCGTGATTCCAACCAGCATGAGCAGTGATGACAGAACAACCAACATGCGATGACGCAGGGCGAATTCCAGTGACCAGGCATAAGCTTTAAGAATCAGTGGCAGCTTTTTATCCTCAAGGCGGCGATCCGTAGGAACTGTCATGATGTGGGCGCAGATTGTCGGGTTAATCACCAATGCTACAAACAATGACGCGAGTAAGGTGATAATCAGGGTCTTGGGCAGGAACGCCATAAACTCACCCATAATACCGGGCCAGAACATCAGCGGAAAAAAAGCACAGAGGGTTGTTACGGTTGAACTGATCACCGGCCACCCGACTTCAGACACTGCTATCTTTGACGCCTGCTCACCACTGGTACCGCTCTGCATGTGACGATAGATGTTTTCGACGATGACAATGGCATTATCCACCAGCATCCCAAGGGCAAGAATCAGGCTGAACAGAACTACCATATTCAGGGTAATGTCGAGCAGATAAAGAACAGCAAACGCAATTAACATGGTAAAGGGGATCGCCAGACCAACAAAAAATGAATTGCGGAAGCCCAGAAACAGAAACAAGACGCTGACTACCAGGATCAGGCCGGTGATAATATTGTTCTCGAGGTCGCGGACCATGTTGCGAATATCTTCTGACTGATTAAAGGTAACCGCGAGCTCTACTCCCGGTGGCAGCATCGATTCGGCTTCAGCCAGCAGGACAAATACCCGATCAGCAACGTCAATAATATTGGCGCCGGTGCGCTTTTTAATCGCTAGAGTAACACTCTGATCGCCATTGAGCCGCGAATAACTACTGCGATCTTCAAACGCGTCAACGACATCTGCAACATCCTTGAAATAAATGATGTTTCCGTCACGCTTGGTCAGCACCAGATTGTCAATTTCATTAGGGTCAGTGAATTCACCGGGGATGCGTAACAGGTATTTGGCTTCACCTATGTCAATGCTGCCCCCGGGGATATTGACATTCTCACGCCCAACGGCGCGAATCACTTCGGCGAGGGAAATTTCATAGGCAAACATGCGGTCAGGATCAAATTCAACCCGGATTTCACGCTCGCGACCGCCACTCAAGACCACATCCAGAACGCCGGGTATGGTCTGGATCCAGTCTTGCAGGTCCTCACCGACTTTTTTCAATACTGTTTCGTCGGCGATGCCGGCAACCGACACCATCAGAATAGGAAACTCTGACAGGTTAATCTCCTGCACAACAGGGTCATTTTCAAGATTTTTCGGCAGATCCCCCTTGGCTTGATCGACCTTGTCTCGTACCCATTGCAGGGCCAGATCAATATCCACATCGGGCATAAATTCAATGATGATCATCGATGATCCTTCGGCACTGACCGAACGGATATTGTCGACGTCTTTTAGTCCTTTTAGTTTTCGTTCAATCGGATGGGTGATCAGACTTTCAACATCGACCGGTGCTACCCCTTCATAGGGAGTCACCACTAGTACATTGGGTACCGTGACATCAGGGGTCGATTCACGCGGCAAGGCAAGATAGCTATACACACCGGCAACAATAATGATCAGCATCAATGAGAAAATGGTGCTGCGCCGGTTAACCGAGGCATCAGTAATCAACATTACCGTGCTTCTCCTTCGTTAACAGCTACCCCATCAATCAGCAACTGCTGACCCTTGATCACCAGTTGCTGACCTACTTCGAGGCCACTGCGCACCACCAGTTGACGGCCAACCGAGCTGCCGGTGACAACCTCAACCTCACGTGCATAACCATCTTCAACAATGTAGGCGATCTTGGTATTACGCCGGTCTAGGACAGAGGACATCGGCACCACTATCGCCTGCCGGTGTTCCTGCCGGACAAAGGTGACGCGGGCAATCATTCCCGGTCGTAAAATGCCACTGGACTGTTCGATCAGCATTCGGGTGCGATAAGTACGGGAAGCCTCATCGGCCACAAAGGCAATATATTCAATAATCGCCGTAAGGGGCTCAGCTTGATCGCCGTGAATAATCGCCGGGGTAATGGTCACTTGCTGCCCCGGCTTTAAAAACCTCACATCTTTTTCCGGAACATCGGCAATAACCTCTAACTGCTCAACCGACACCAGGCGCAGCAAGGGTTTGCCGGGATCGACGTACTCACCAGCATCAACCAGCCGGCGATCCACCATGCCGTTGATAGGAGAACGAAGTGTGGTTTTTTTTAGTTGAATCCGCGCCTGTTCCAATGCCGTTTGTGCCGCTGTCAAACCGTTATTGACATCATCAAGCTCCTGCTGACTGACCAACCCTTCTGCCGCCAGGCGTTGCAGACGATCACGCCGCGTCGTCAGGACAGCAACATTTTCGGTTTCACGTTCCAACTGGGCACGAATCACGTTGGAGTCAATTTCAACAAGTACTTGCCCTTGAGCGACCCTCGTTCCTTCACGGACTGGGGTGTTTACTACCCTGCCGGCAACTTCGGCTGAGAGGGTCAAATCGTCGTGAGCCTGTACCCGCGCCGGTAACGTAAAGGTTTCGGTCAGATCAACAGGAGCCAGAGTTTGGGTCACCACATTGACTCTGCGCTCGTTATCGGCATTGCTTGCAACTGGTGGTTGAGAATCACAACCACTGATGAGCAACAGTACCAAGGACAGCAGCAGGCTGCAGATAGAAAAATTTTTCATGGTCAACGCTTAAAAACCCTCCCCATCAGCATCCAGATAAATCTGGTACCGATCAAAAATTTCTCCAATAACGAATATCACGTTGGCGTGGGCCAGATGACAGGCGGTATCGGCCTGCAGACGTGCAATCCGGGCCTCAATCATGTTGTCCTGAAAAGATACCAGCCTGAAGGTATCGGAAAGACCTTCATCCAGGCGACGCTGTTCCTGTCTCAGGGCGATGGACGCCAGACGTTCAAATTCAGCGCTGATACTCTGCTGCTCCAACGCATGGTTCAACTCCACGAGTCCTTCCCGGATCTGCGTACGGATATTCAGATCAAGGTCGCTGATCCGGTAGTGCTCCTGCTGAACAGTCACCTGGGACTGGCGCTGACGTGATTGGGCCGCGCGGTTGCCCAAGGGGATGGAAAATTCCAGGGCAACACCCCACTGATAACCATCGGCGCTGCTCAAACTGGTAAATGAATCACCCCAGTTGCCACGGTAGGAAGTGTCGGTCTGTTGCCGACCGGCTAAACCATTAAGACCGGCCTGCAGGCGCAGATCAAGTTGGGGTTTGAGTTGCTGACGATAAAAGTCAAGCTGCCGTTGCCGGCTAGCCAGGGACAATTGGGCAATCTGTCGATCCAGTCGCTTAGTGCGAGCAGTCTCCAGCAGTAGCGGATATGCGCTGACGATGGCTGCGGGAACGGTCTCATCAGCAAACAACGAAACTGGATTAAAGTCAGCGGGCAGCTGTCCACCCAGCTGACGATTCAACTGTTCATAGAGCAGATCATGTTCTTGTCGTGCCTGGGCCAGCAGCAAATTGCGTTGCGCCAGGGTGGCTTCGGCCCCCTGAATTTCTGTGACAGCAACCAGTCCCTCGTCAAAACGGCGGCGATTAAACTCCAGCAGGCGTTCTGCCAATATCAAGGCATCTTTTCTCAGTTCAATAATATGACGTTGCAAGGCCAACCGGCGCAGGGCATATTCGAGCTGCAGTGCTAATTGCTGGGCATGGAGTAGATATCCCAGTTCTGTCTGTTGCAGCTGATAGCCGGCTCGATCAATCGCCGTCTGGTTGGCTACCCGACCAGCGTTGCGCAGCAACGGCTGGTTCAATTCAAGAACCAGGGAGCTGCGATAACGCGGATCAAGGGTGCTGGAGGCGTCAAACCCACTAAACCGCTCGGTCATCAGGCGGGCCGAGGCGGTCATGCCGGTGGTGAGACGCTGACGTAGCCCGATGACACCCTGATACTGACGGGTCATCATCCGTCCACTGAACTGATCACTAACAAAAGGACTCATGCCTTGTTCATGCTCAATCAGGCTAAAGACTTCAGGATCGAATGTCGCTTGTTCAATCACAATGGCCTGGTGCGCCTTGTTAACCTCTAACTGGTCGATCTGTAATTGGGAGTTGGCACGCAACCCCAGGACAATCAGCTCATTGAGGGATGAGGGTGCTGACCAGGAGAGAAGAGGACAGAAAAGATAAATCAGGGCAAAAAAAACGGCAGGTAAAATATTCACGACTTGATCCCATGACGAACCTGTTCAAAGAGGATTCTCATGCTCTGCTCTACCTCTTCCAGATTATTAAAATAGCCGCCGTACCAGCCGGCAAGTAAACCGACATAAAGGGAGAAAAAATGGCCCGAGAGCATGAAATGGTCAAGATGTGGAGAAATTTCAGCGCGCTTTTCAGCGATAGCAAAAACCCCTTCAAGGATCTCAAAATAGCGTTGGTTATGGTCACGGACCTTGTCGGTTGCTTCTCTGGGAAACAACATCTCACGCAGTAACAAACGACCAAATTCACGGTTTTCGGTAATAGCAGCAAACTTGATCATAAAAAAAGCAATCAGATGCTCGACAAAGGATATATCCTCTGAGTGCTGTTCTTTGAACTGATTGAATGCCGTTACCAGGCGATCGTCACAGTAATGGAGAAAAATATCGTCCTTGGCCGGAAAATACCCGTAGATAGTTGCCTTGCCGATTCCTGCAGCAACAGCAATATCGTCCATGCTGGTGGCATCAAAACCCTTACGGCTGAACAGGTCGATAGCAGCCGTTTCAATGGCCCGCCTGGTTTGTTGTTTTTTTTGTTCTCTTATGCCAACCATGATAACCTCCGGAACAATTTTCGAACAGAGTCGAGTTTACCTGAAAACAGCGACAGGTCAACAAAAGAGCCAAGACAACAAAGAATAATTATGGCATAGTGAAGCAACTAAATGAAAAGCACCAACAACCAGCAGAGAGTTATAATCAATGAACGATAGTGAACGACCAGTCGCTGATTTGCGACGAAACTTGCGTGCTCCACTGATCATTCAGAAAGTTCATGTTCATGGAGGTCGGCCAACGATTTTTGGTTACAGCAAAAACATCAGCCGCAGTGGCATGTATATAGCTACAACCAATCCAATTGAACCGGGCCAGCAACTCGAGTTGGAGTTTCAGCTCCCCGCGCCCCTTAAAGGTACGGCACGCTGTTCATGTGAGGTTATCTGGAAGCGCCCTTTTGGCAGCCATCTTCCTTTTGAAGCGGGAATGGGAATAAAATTCATTGATTTGCCGGAAGAGATTAGTGAACAACTGGATGAGTGGGTCCGTAGTCACCATTAAAAATATCGGTGTTAACATCAAACAGGGGTACAGTAGCTTGCCTTGGCCACTGTACCCCTTTACTGATCCAATCATAGCGTATCCGTTTGTTTATTTAAGCCACTATGATGGCAGGTTACTCAACTGAGAATAAAATTTTTGCCGGCGGCAATGAGTTGCTGCAAGGTGCCTTCATTCGAAGCTTCAGCATATAACCTGACCACCGGTTCTGTTCCCGATTTACGGAACAGCATCCACGAGCCATCAGCAAACAAAAATTTATTACCATCAATGCGGATCACTTCGGTGATGTTTCGTCCTCCAATTTCTGCAGGTGGATTTTCCAGTTTAGCCGGCAGAGTAACTTCCAGTTCAGCTGACAGACGGATATTGATCCGGCGCGTATAAAAGGCCCCTACTCGGTCGTATAGCTCCGCAAGCAGCTCTTTGAGAGATTTTTGCTCAACGGCAACCATCTCTGCCACCAGCAAACAGGCAAGGATTCCATCTTTTTCCGGCACATGGCCACGCACGGTCAGACCGGCACTCTCCTCTCCGCCAATCAGAATTTTTCCGGCACTGATATATTCACCGATAAATTTAAAACCGACCGGTGTTTCAAGCACCTTGACCTGATGGTAAGCCGCTACCGCATCGATCAGATGAGAAGTTGCCACGCTACGGGCAGCATCACCTGTGAGCTCCTTTACCCGAATCATGTAGTCAAATAGTAAGGCCAGAATGTAGTTTGGTTCAATGTAGGTTCCATCACTATCGACAATACCAAAGCGATCAGCATCACCATCTGTAGCCAAGCCCAGGCCGATTTGCTGGTCCTCCTTGATCAACTTGATAAAATCAGCAATATGCGCTTCAGCCGGCTCCGGTGGCTCACCACCAAAATAAGGGTCAAGATGGGCATTGATGGTTACGACCGGTACGCCGGCTTGTTCGAGAAGGGTATCGAGATAACCACGCCCGGTACCATAGAGGGGATTTACCGCAATGCGCAGGCCAGAGGCGGCAATGGCGTCAAAATCGATCAACTTCTTTAATGTGTCAAAGTAGGCAGGACGTGGGTCGATTTCGCTAAAAAGGTTCGCAGCTTTGGCCCTATCAAGATCCATTACCGGGATTTTGCTGCCCTGCAGGGTATTGGCCCGCGCTTCAATGTCGGTGGTTGTCTGCGGCAATGCCGGCCCTCCCCAGGCGGGCGAAAACTTAATGCCGTTGTAGGTGTGGGGATTATGACTGGCGGTAAAATTGATGGCGCCTGCGGCTTTACGCCGTAGCAATTCATGAGCGATAACCGGAGTCGGGGTGTCACGCTCACATAGTAAAGAAGGGATTCCAGTTGCCGCGAGAACGCTAACCGTTTCCCGGGCAAAATCTTTACCCATAAAGCGGGCATCATAACCGATGACGACACCCTGGTCAGTGATCCCTTCATGATTGAGATGGTCAGCTATGGCACGACTGACCGCCCTCACATTATTAAGGGTAAAGTCGTCACATAAAATTGCCCGCCAACCGGAAGTTCCAAATTTAATCTGCGTCATTTTTATTTTATCTCCTTGAATAATTGCCGGTTTGTATCAAAATATACCCGGTTCAGGTAGTAATCTGGTTTTGCTGGCATCAAAGAAAGCTCAGTCGCTATGGTCGTCCTTCAACATGATAACATAAGGACAGTCCGCCGGCAGCACCCCAGATCGAACCAGATCCGGAGTAAGGCGCGTGCAATCAGGCTGTTTTTGCTGGCGCTCATGATAAACACGGCATTGACGGCTTTGTCGATCTAGAAATTCACAAGGTGTTTTGGTGTAAAAAAATTGACCGCGATATT
Source organism: Pelovirga sp. (assembly GCA_046482365.1). Lineage (GTDB taxonomy): Bacteria > Desulfobacterota > Desulfuromonadia > Desulfuromonadales > Geopsychrobacteraceae > Pelovirga. Next base: position 12,444 of record JAWOFG010000029.1, read on the forward strand.
CATATTTTTCATAGCAGCAACGGCCGCAGCGTTCACAAAGAGACTCCCATTCTGTTGCAGAAAATTTCAAATATGACATTGCTTTTTATGGTTTCCGACATTAAAGGTTTTTCGTTGAGCTTACTGTCATCAGGCTACAGATGACAATATCCTGTCTCTTTAATATTTTTTACAGCAGGAGTATCCCTATGACCTTTATGGTTGTCATTTCAGAATTAACTGATAAAAACCATTGACTCAAAAAGACAAATTCGATATTAGTTAGCGTTCTTGAAAACGTACCAAAGAAATCCTTAGGAGGAAACACAAGATGCAGTGTCAAACAGTTCTTCCCGGCACAGAGTGCAGTTTCTGGAAAAAAGCCGGTTGCACCGCAGAGGGCGGAAGTTGCAAAGTTATCGTTGAGCAATGTCAGGGTTGTAACAGAGTCGTCACCGGCACCATTGGTGAAGTCTGCGCATCCTATCCTGACCCCGCAGCCAAGTGGGCTGCAGGCCTGTGTAACTTTGCTACCCATAAAAAGATTGACATCAAGTCTGCAGATGTTCGTGTCAATCCGCTTAAAGCCGCCAAACGGGCAGCAGCCGGCAAGAAAAAGTAGTTTTTTTCAGTTACGTTACTATTTTAAAAAGCACAGGCTAAAAAGATGATTCGGCCTGTGCTTTTTATTATCCAACCTGCTTATTTCAAGCCATCCAGAACGGCAACAACTTCCGCGCGCAAATCCTTGGCCGAAGGACTTTTTTCCAGCCGCAAAAATTGTTCAAAATGTTCTATCGCTTCACCTGTACGCTCCTGATCAAGACAGATAGAACCGAGGATGAAGTACCCCATGGCAACACTGGGATCAAGCTCCAGGCCTTTCAAACAACACTTCTCAGCTTCGTCGAGTTTGCCTTCTTCGTACAGGGCATCGGCCAGATTAAGCAGCGGCTGTGAATCCTCAGAATCAAGTTCTGCGGCTTGTCGATACAGACCGATGGCAGCGTCAAACTTACCTTGTTGAGTATAGATATCACCCAATGCGTTAAGAGCGAAGCTTTGATCCGGTTGGATCTTTAAAGCAGTACGGCACAACTCAACAGCTTCCTCTGTTTTATCAAGACTGTGCAGAACCATCGCCTTACAGACATAGGCTTCAGCTTCCTCGGGATCAAGCTCGATGATCTGCTGATAGGTTGCCAGAGCCTCGTCTTGACGACCATCCTCAAAATAGTAGTCAGCCATGGCAAAAAGCAGATCAATATCCTGCGGATGTTGTTCCAATCCTTTTTTTAGACACTGATACGCCTTTTTGTGGGCCCCGGTTTCCAGGTAAGCCTCAACCAATGGAAGAATAACCTCAGTCGTTGGGTTTTCTTTTAACAACCTCTCATAGCAGTCAATGGCTTTTCGGTAGTCCCCTTGTTCAAGGGCCTGGGTGCCGGCATCAAATAAATGTTCATCAGTCATGAATTACTCTCTTAGGTCAGGAGGGTGTACTACGTACAACTTCAACCCGAAAACCATCGGGATCGGTAACAAAATAAAACCGTGGCCGGCCTGCCGTCAGCCCCTTAAGAGGAGTCACGGTCAATCCCATATCGCTGTGGCGCTGGTGTGATCCTTCCAGATCATCGGTGGCAACGGCAAGATGGGAATAGCCGTCACCAATGATATAAGGTTTTTGCGGATCGTAATTGTAGGTCAACTCAAGCTCAAAAGGCAATCCGGGGCATTGCAGATAGGAAAGGGTAAAGCGCCCTTCCGGATAGTCCTTCTTGCGCGAAATTTTGAACCCAAAGGCTTCCTGATAAAACTTTTCTGACGCTTCAAGGTCCATGACCCGGTAGCATATGTGAATCATTGGATAGTACATACATATCTCCTTTAATCAGCAAATGATCATTCATTGACAAGGTAACAGCGGCTCATTATAGTCGCTGCCATGAAAGCGATTTTTCTCTCCGATGCCCATTTGCGCTCTTTTGCAGACGAAAATTATCAGGATCTGCTGAATCTGTTGAAACAGCAGGATGACCTTGACGCCCTGTTTCTCCTTGGCGATATCTTTGAGTTCTGGCTGGGCTATGACCATCTGGTGTTCTCAGCCTATGTGCCGCTATTAGACCAATTGCACCGTCTGACCCGGCAGGGAACCAGACTGTATTTTGTTGAAGGCAACCATGATTTTTCCATGGGCCCTTACTTTCGCGATACCCTGAACTGTACGGTTATTACCGAGCAGGCCCTGATTCGGTGGGATAACCGCAACCTGCTGATTTGCCATGGTGATCTGATCCACCCGGCTCCTGCTTATCTGCGGCTACGCAAACTATGGCGCAGCTCATTTGTCCGGTTTTTATCACGTCTGATTCACCCGGATCTGGTCTGGAAATTCGGCCTCTGGTTGAGTGATAAATCGCAACAAAAACGCTCACATCGTCAGCCTTACGACCCCACTCCATGGCTGCGGGAGTTTAACACAAACATGATAACTGACCCATGTGACCTGGTCATTTGTGGACATTTTCATGTTCCGGTGCGTTTTGCGCAGCATGAACGTGAGGTTATTGCCCTGGGTGATTGGCAAACCCGCCGCAGTTACGCCCAACTAACTGACGGCCATATCAGTCTATTATCCTATCCCGGCTGAGTCACCCCGTCATTATCCCGTCGATCGGCAGAGTCACTGTCTTTCTGCCGGCTGCGCAATACCAGATCCTTTAAAGTGACGGCACCAAATTCGTCGTCAACCAGATCGGCAAGGCTGCTACAAGTTTCCAACGCCACCGTTGTTTGGGGATGGGGACGCAGGTACATGACATCCTCCCCGACATTGCGCAACATGCGATAGATTTCGGAAACACTCAGGTTGTCAGCATCACGACCAAGCTGATAGCTTGGCCAGCCGGCATGACCGCTTATTTCAGTCACCAGACCGAGTTGTTCGAGTTGGGTGAGAATTGCGCGGCACAACCGCAGGGGCACGTACAGTAATCTTGCCAGCTGATCATGATTGATTGCCGGATCTCCACGATGAAAACGATCAGCCAGGGTCACCAGAAGTGCTAATGCCACCTGTTCTAAGCTGCGCCGGTTAACCTCTTCCCTGCGCAAATCACGCGCTCCGGTACGTAGATTCTGCTTGGCGTAGCAGACTCCGAGGCCAAATAATACAATCACCCACGATAAATAGACCCACACCATAAAAACCGGCAGTGCTGCCATCGTTCCGTAGATGGCATTATAGCGAGCTACACCAACCTGAAAATGGACATAACCGAGTTGTGCAATCTGCCACAATGTCCCCCCAACAACCCCACCGATCAGGGCTGCACGCCATTGAACCTTGATATTGGACATGAAGACATAAAGCAGGGTGAAGGCCAGCCACATAAAGATAAAGGGGGTAATTTTCAGCACGAAAACAATCAAGGAGCCGATCATCTGCATCTCCAGCAGACGCTGGGTGAAACTGTGGCTGATCAAGGACGAGGTCATGGAGATAGTGCTGATCAGCAGAACCGGACCAACCAGAATGACGGATAGATAATCAGAAAAACGACGAAGCATTGGTCTGAGCTTGTTGACCCCCCAGACATCATTGAAGGCCGCTTCTATATTGGTCAACAGGGAAATCACTGCAACCAGCAGGAAGATCAGACCGACCGCGCCCATCTGGGCAACCTGGGTATTATTGATATAGCCGACAATGGCCTCTGCGATTTGTCCATCACCAACATTCAGTTTGTCCAGAATCAATGGTTGCAGCTGATTCTGCACTCCAAAAGCTTTTAGCAAGGCAAAAGTCAATGCCAGCAAGGGCACAAGTGACAGGATGGTGTAGTAGGTCAGGGCTGAAGCCCGCAACAAACTGCGATTATTGTAAAAATCACGAATCACCAGAAACACCATCTGCAGTTGGCGCAACAGAGTCCGTTTAAGCCAATGCATCTCTTGCAGATTCTGCTCCCAGACCAGTCGTTTAAGCTGCTTTCTCAGACCATATTGTTGTGATGCTGTTTCCGTCATCGTCCTGCCTTAGTCGAGTTCAACCAGCTTTATAAGCATTGGTTCATCCTGCAGATCTGGAAGTAGTATATCACTGTCTCCTACCAGCACAATGTGCATCTGGTCGGGATGAAAATACTTTTGCGCCACGCGTTGAACATCTGCGGCGGTTAACGCCCTGATTCGTTCCTGATAGGTTTCGAGGTAATTATCGGGATAATCATAAAAGTGCAGACGCATTTTCTGGGTGACCACAGCATGGGTATTCTCAAAAGCAAAAATAAAAGAATTGATCATACTGTTTTTAGCTGATTCAAGCTCGTCATGTGACACCCCGGAAACGATCAATTCGCCCACTAATTCACGAACCAGCCGGATAACTTCAACCGCAGCATCATTGCGGGTTTCTCCGCTGACAACAAACAGTTCAGGCAGGTAACGTCCAGGCTGGAAAAGGGAGTAGATCGAATAAGCCAATCCGCGGTTGGAACGAATTTCGCGCATCAAACGTGAATTGAATCCTCCGCCCCCCAGCAGATAATTAGCCAGCCGCACAGCGTGCAGATCCGGGTTGTCCTTACTGATTCCCCGGTGCCCCATGAGCAGGGTTGTTTGACTGAGTTGGCGATCGATGATGGTAATCTGTGGGGGCAAGGATTCCGGAAGATCCGGTAATGAACTATTGCCTACCTTCTTGTTTCCCCAGTCGCCAACATAAACAGTGAGAAGGTCATGGATTTCATCTTCTTTAATAGCACCGGAGACCCCTAACCAGGTCTGCTGTGGCTGAAAAAATTGTTGATGAAGAGCCACCAGATCGGCGAGCTTTAAATTATCCAGAGTGTCAAGGGTTGGCTCGACTCCGAAAGGGTGCCCAGGATTGATTGCTCTCGCCAGATAGCGACCGGCAATAGCTGCCGGACGATCGTTTTGCCGATGGACACCCTCAATCAACTGCTGTCTGGCCAGTTCCACCCGCTCCCGGTCAAAACCTGGTCGCCGCAACAGATCAACAAGCAATTCCATGGCCCAGGTCAAATCACGCTGGTGAACGGATAAATCGATCTGATAATGATAACTGCTGCTGGTTACATTTAACTGAGCTGCCCGGCGATCAAGCTCTTCTTCCAGCTGGGCCGGGCTCAAGGATGCTGTACCGCCGGTTTCCAGCGACTGGGCAAACCACTCAGACAAACCGGTCTTATCCAAAGGGTCATGGATATTGCCACCACGCACCATAAGGGTCAGATCAATCAGCGGCAGTTCATCATCTTCCTTGAGATAAACCGTCATCCCGTTGGCGGTATGCTGCTGAGCAACGGATGGGAAAACCAGCTCAAGTGGCGGAAATGTCAACTGATCCGGACGTTGGGCCGCAGTATTCTGTGCCGTGACCGTGAATAACAGAAAAAACAGATAAAAACCTGTACGTAACCGTTTCATTTCTCCCCTCCCCGACCCAGGGTTGCCACTGTACGATTCGCTTGGTGCAGATAGGTTGTGACAACTCTTTGTAAATCTTCCGACTTGATTGAATTAAGCTGATCTTCATAAGTGACCAGATACTTCCAGTCACTCATCACCTGATAAATGGACAACATTCTTGCCAGACCGCTATTGGTCCTGATCCCACGTAATAATGAGGTTGTAATTTGCCGGCGCGCTTTGTCCATCTCGGCAGCGCTAAAGGGTTCACTCAACAGTCGTTGTAACTCGGCTTCCAGCGCATTTTCGACTTTAATTAAAGAGACCCCGTTACGCGGCAACAAACTGAACACCAGCAGGTTATCATAACGTGACCCTGGAGCAGTAAACACCCCAACATCAGTGACCAGTTGCTGGTCAACGACCAATGATTGATAGAGCCGTGAGGTCCGCCCTTGCGACAAAATGCTGGCAAGCAGGTCAAAGCTATAGTCATCAGGGTGCGGCAGGGTCGGCTTATGGTAGGCAATCATCATCCGTGGCTGGGCATCAAAATCGACATGGATACGACGCTCGCCGCGCTGTGGCGGTTCGCTATCGGTAACCGCCGGCACTTTGACCCCGGCCGGCAGGTCACCAAAATATTCATTAATCATTGCCAGCGTGTCGTCATGATCAAAAGCACCAACCAGGGTGATAATCATATTGGCCGGGGCATAGTAATCAGTAAAGAACTTACGAATCTTCGGCAAGCTGAATCCTTCAATATCGGAATCCCAGCCAAGTATAGGATGACGATATGGATGGACCTGAAACGCTGTTGCGAGCATGTTTTCATACAATTTTCCACCGGGATTGATATCTACAGCGCGGCGACGTTCTTCCTGAACCACTTCGCGCTCGGTAAAAAACTCACGAAAAACGGCATTACGCAGCCGATCTGATTCGATGGCCGCCCACAACTCAAGCTTATTGGCCGGCAGATTGATCAGATAACTGGTTTGATCCTTGCTGGTAAAAGCGTTATAACCAACACCGCCCTGTTCAGCGTAAATACGGGAAAATTCATCTTTAACGACCCATTGACGGTGCTCCTGTTGGAGTTCATCCAAGCGGGCGCGCAACCTTTCCAGTTCCTGGGGATCGGCATCCGCTTGTCTTTTAAGGGAATCAAGCCGGGCTCCGGTTTCCTCGATCTTTTTCAGCAATGGCAATTCTGCTTCAAAATCACGGGTCCCAAGGGTTTCGGTGCCCTTGAACAGCATATGTTCAAGCATATGAGCTATGCCACGTTGCTCGCTGTTTTCATTAACCGCACCGACTTTGAAGCTGATGTAGGCAGCAACCGTTGGTGAGGTGTGACGCTCGACCAGCAGTACTGTCAGACCATTTTCCAGTTGATGTTCCTGCACCCTCTCACCGAGGCTGTCGGCGCTGGCCCCAACAGGTAAAAAAAACAGACTTAACAAGAAAATTTTGAGAAAGTGACGGTGTAACATGAATTAACCTCCAGCGCCTGTGGGCGACTGTTTCAGAATTTAATTTTCAATAACATGGCGCAAAACTTCGATTGTCTCCTGGCGACCGATTTCGATCAATTCACGCGCCCGCTCAAATTCGTAAATGGTACATACATTTTTTGGTATTTCAATGACAATGTCAGGTGTGTACGCTGCCAGTTTAAGACGTGCGATCGTAGACTGCATCGCGTCAAGACTTTTAGAAATAACATCGAAAAAGTTCTCGTCATGATGCTCATTTTTATGATTTCCTTTTCGTTGCAAGGATTCAATAAAGTCGATAATTTTCTGGTGATAGCCACTTACGCGACCATTTTTATCGACCGATTTAGGCTTCACAGATGCAACATGCCGGGATTTGCCACTCAAACTAACGGCTATCGTCATGTCGGTATGGTCATGCAGGGTTGGCGCAATCGGCACCGGGTTCAGCAAGCCACCATCAACCAAGGTTCTGCCGTTATAAGTCATTGCCGAAAAAACCGTGGGAAAGGCGATCGAAGCACGGATTGCATCAAACAGAGGGCCACTTGACAGCCAGACCTCCTTGCTTTCATCAAGATCGGTTGCAACGGCGGTGTAGGAAATCGGCAAATCCTCAATATTACGGTCACCAATTAACTCACGTAATGTTGAGATGATGCGCTCCCCTTTAAAAAAAGCAGATCCACTGAACGACACATCAAGCAACTTCAATACATCAAAACGGTCAAGAGCCGTGACCCACTGGGTGTATGTCGATAAATGGCCGGCAGCATAAATTCCACCGATTAACGCCCCTATGGATGAACCTGAAATGGAACGGATCTCATAGCCTTGTTGCTCAAGAACCTGTATTACCCCGATATGGGCAAGACCCCTTGCACCACCACTGCCTAACACTAATGAAACAGTTTTCTTTTTTATTGCTGCCACATGACCCTCATCACACGAAAAATATAATGTATGTAACTTTTTAAGGGTAAACTGTCTGAATGTCTTTTGACAAGTGAGCCGCACAAAACTTCTGATGAAAAGATAAAGAAGTTGCAGCGGCCCGAATCCACCGCTATAGTGCCGCTTTCCAGAATTTAATCGATAAATTGAGGAGCAAGGGATGATTACTGCAATATCACCGATTGACGGTCGCTATGCTGCTAAGGTCGCGCCACTGATTGAGGCCTTTTCTGAATACGCGCTCATGCGCAATCGCATCAAGGTCGAAGTCCTGTGGCTGTTGGCCTTGAGTAAGGAGTCAGGAATTCCCGAGTGCCGACAAATCAGTCCAGCAGAAGAAAATACATTGCGTCAGGTGGTTGCTGATTTTACTCCCACCCAAGCGGAAAAAGTCAAAAAAATTGAAGCTGTCACCAACCACGATGTCAAGGCGATTGAATACTACTTAAAGGAGCAGATCAACGGCACCAGTCTGGAAGACTTGAGCGAATTTATCCATTTTGCCTGTACCTCGGAGGATATCAATAATCTCTCCCATGCCTTGATGCTGAAGGATGGACTCCAGGTTCTGCTGCCGCTGCTGGAGCAGATTGATGACATGATCAGCACGTTGGCCAGGGAGTATAAAAACGTTCCGATGCTGGCCCGCACCCATGGTCAAACCGCATCACCTACCACGATCGGCAAGGAGTTAGCCGTATTTGCTGCGCGCTTGCGGCGTCAGTATCAGCAAATACAACAGATTGAATTGCTCGGCAAGATCAATGGTGCTGTTGGTAATTTTAACGCCCATTTTTCGGCTTACCCTGATGTTGACTGGATGCGATTAAGCAAGGAGATGATCAACAAGGAACTGGGTTTGACTCAAAATCTGTTTACTACCCAGATTGAGCCCCATGATTATATGGCGGAGCTTTTTGATGCCGTGGCGCGTTGGAACACCATCCTGATCGACTTCAACCGCGATATCTGGAGCTATATATCCATGGCCTACTTCGGCCAGAAAACCGTTGCCGGTGAGGTCGGGTCATCAACCATGCCCCACAAGGTCAACCCCATCGATTTTGAAAATTCGGAAGGAAATTGCGGCCTGGCTAATGCCATTTTTCAGCACCTGTCGAGTAAATTACCGATTTCACGCCTGCAGCGCGATCTGACCGATTCAACGGTATTGCGCAACATGGGCGTGGGATTTGGCTATACCATGATTGCTTGCCAGTCCACCATCAAGGGGATCGGCAAGCTCAAACTGAATCGAGACAGACTGGCCGCCGATCTTGACCAGGCGTGGGAGGTCCTGGCTGAACCGATTCAAACCGTCATGCGTAAGGCCGGCATTGAAAAACCCTACGAAAAACTCAAAGAGTTGACCCGCGGTCAGGTCATTGACTCCACAACCATACGCTCTTTTATTGAACAACTGGACCTGACCGAAGAAGACCAACAACGACTGTTGGCCATGTCCCCTGCTACCTACATCGGCATGGCCGATCGTATCGTCGATTTGCTTGACTAATTCAAATAACCCCCTTTTGTCTTGAATGACGTAAGGGGTGTTATTATATTGTGGCCGCAAGACATCAGGATCGCTCGAGGGTCACACTGGCTTTTGGCATCTCGACACCTTCAATTTTTTCTGAGCTATCCCACCCTGCTGATTTTCCAACGGATCATCTGCAAAAAACAGTTCACCATAAAATCCCATAAGCTTTAAGTAAGACTACCGCAAAAATACCCGCAAACAAAACAGCTTAAGCCAGAATCTGAGCATTGAGAAATATTGTCTTTTATTTTGCTTTGCAAGCATCAAAAAGCTAACATTAAAAAACAACTCTAACCAAACAGGGAGTAACAAATGGTTCATAAGGGAACAATCGGCATCCTCACCGGCGGAGGGGATGTCCCCGGTCTTAATCCTGCAATTCGCGCGGTGACCATCCGTGCCAAGCGAGAAGGATACCGGGTCATAGGTATTCGCCGTGGCTGGGCTGGGCTGGTTGAAATTGTCCGTGACGAAAAAGTCGACAATAGTGGTAATTTTATTGAACTGACAACCGATATTGTCAATCGTGCCGGACGCACCGGCGGGACTTTTCTCCATACCTCACGCACCCGGCCCAGTCACCTGCCAAAGGCCAATCTACCCGAACATCTGCGTGACAGTTACACTGACAGCATTAATGACGTAACCCCGGAGGTATTAAAAAATATCGATTTTCTTGGCCTCGACTTTCTTATTCCCATTGGCGGTGATGATACCTTAAGTTATGCCCAGCGCCTTCATGAAGAGGGGGTCAAGGTTGTAGCTATTCCCAAAACCATGGACAATGATGTGCCGGGCACTGATTACTGTATCGGTTTTTCAACCTGTGTCACCCGCACTATCGAACTGACCCACCGCTTGCGCACATCAGCCGGCAGCCATGAACGCTATCTGGTAATCGAAGTGTTCGGGCGTTATGCCGGATTCACTGCCCTGCTCCCAACCATGGCAGGCGCGGCCGACCGTTGCCTGATTCCTGAACACCCCATTGAAATGGATCTGCTGGCAGAATTGGCAACCAAGGATCGCAACCGCAACCCGAGTAAATATTCGGTGCTGCTGGTTTCTGAAGGAGCTGTATTGAAAAATGACAGGGAAATGTCTTTTGAGAGCAGTGAAGCAGATCAGTACGGTCACCGCAAACTTGGCGGCATCGGTGACCGGGTTGCAGCACAATTAAAAGATCTTTCACCGAAGTACAATAATGGTCGCACTATCAATGTACTGAACCAGCGTCTCGGCTATCTGGTGCGTTGTGGTGAGCCGGATGCCCTCGATTCAATGGTCCCTATGGCATTTGGCAATCTGGCTCTTGATCTGGTGCTGGAAGGAACATCGGGACGACTGGTGAGTATTCACAATGGGCGTTACGATACGGTACCGATTACTACCATCACCGGTCAGAAGAAAATTATCGATGTAGATAAATACTACAACACCGAAAGGTTACGACCAAAGTACGAGTCATTCATGCATCAGCCATTATTTATTATGACAAGTGACAAGTGAACATTGCTGTAAAGCAGGGGCACGGCGCACCGTGCCCCTACTGGTCGCCACCGAGCTGATATTTCTCCAGTTTGTAGCGTAAGGTACCACGCGGCACATTGAGGATGCGCGCGGTCTTGGCAACATTTCCTCCTGAAATACTGAACGCTTTCTCCACCAGTTCACGCTCAAAGCGATCGATCACATCTTCGAGAAAAATCCCTTCCGGGGGGATATCGCAATGAACCGGTAGTGTGCTTTGTGGCGCTTCTCCCCAGATTTCTCGTGGCAATTGCGCCGGCTGGATGACCTCGACATCATTCATAATACAGATCCGTTCAACCACATTACGCAGTTCACGCACGTTACCCGGCCAGTGATAGCGGAGCATCAGTTCCAGTGCTTCACGACTGAAAGATCGCATTCGTTTCTTGAATTCGAGGCTGAAGTGCTGGAGAAAGTGTTCCAGTAATGCCGGAATATCCTCGCGTCGCTCGCGCAGGGGCGGGATATGAATCGGGAAAACATTCAACCGATAATAAAGGTCTTCACGGAATTCCCGACGCTCAATGGCACCTTTAAGATCAGCGTTGGTTGCAGCAATAATGCGGACATTGATATCAATATTACGATTACCACCCAAGCGACGGATCTTTCTGTCCTCAAGAACCCGCAGCAGTTTGACCTGCAACCCAAGGTCCATCTCGCCAATTTCATCAAGAAAGATAGATCCGCCATCGGATTCTTCAAAGAGTCCTATCTTACGGTTTTTTGCATCGGTAAAAGCGCCCCGTTCATGACCAAAAAGCTCCGTTTCCAGGAGATTGAAAGGCAGAGATCCACAATTAATCTCGATAAAAGGTTGAGCACAACGTGGTGACAGGTGGTGAATAGCTTGAGCAACCAGTTCCTTACCTGTGCCACTATCGCCAGTCAACAGCACCGTTGATGTTTCATGCTTGGCCACTTCACGTATCTGTCTGAAAATTTGCATCAGTTGCGGGCTGTTGCCAACCATATTGATACCTTCGGCTTCGCGTGGGGACAAACGCTTGACCTTGCGCCGCAGACTTTGTGTTTCCAGCGCGAGCCTCACGATCAGATGGATAGCATCAGCTTTGAATGGTTTCTTGATATAGTCATAAGCCCCGATTTTAAGAGCTTCAACAGCGCTTTCAACCGTGCCGTAGCCGGTAATAATAATCACCAGCAGCTCAGGATCAATCTCACGCATGGAACGCAGTACATCAAGACCACTACTGCTGCCCAGATTCAGATCGAGCAGAACCAGCCCGATTTCATCATCGGTAACGATATTGATGGCCTCACCGGCACTACCGGTCGAACAGGTGCGATAGCCATCTTCAGTTAAAATCCGTTCAAGATTTTCACGGATAAATGCTTCATCATCCACAATCAGAATTTTTTCCATGCAGTTCCTCCACAGCTTAATGTGGCGTCAGAATATCTTTATTTTTCAAGTCTGTCCAAAACAAAATGGTGAATTTTCGCCAGCGGGAGAAAAGATTGGTCAGGAGGACTCATTGACAGAAACAGGTAGGTCAACAGTTAAGGGAAGGATGATTTGAACCCGCGTACCCTGCTGTAACTTGCTTTCGATCTGGATGTTACCACCATGCTCGGTAATGATATTGTGGCAAATTGACAGCCCCAATCCGGTCCCCTGCCCTTTGGTAGTAAAAAACGGCTCAAATACCAGAGGCAACTGATCGGCGTTGATCCCTTCACCCGTATCAGCAATGGTGATCAGGATGTTATTGTTCACTTGCTCAGCACTGATCGACAGTTCACCACCATTCGGCATGGCATCAAGAGCATTGTTGAGCAGATTGAGAATTACCTGCTTGATCCGGTCTGCATCCAGTAGTAAGACAGGAAGATCGCCGGCAATCTGTTCAATGATTTTAACCTGCTGACGCTGACATTGATTACGCAGCAGAAAAATGGAATCATGCAGCACCTCGTCAATTCGGCTATCATGCAACTTGGGCGCTTTAGCGGCAGAAAATCGCAGCATCTGTGATACCAATGTTTCCAGGCGCTCAATCTCTTCGAGGGCTCTGCGGATCAGTAACTGGTCGGTCTGTTGACCAAGCAGGCGATCATGGAGTTCGTCCAACAGCAGGCTGACGCCAGTCAATGGATTTCTCACTTCGTGGGCAATTCCTGCTGACATCCGGCCTAAAGACGCCAGGCGGTCCATGCGCGCCATCTGCTGGCGCATGTTGACCCGTTCCGTTAAGTCCTCGATGGTTAATAACCAGCCATCTTGTTGACGAAAACTCAAAGGAAACAAAGCTATCCGGTAGGTTAACTTGCGGCCCTTGCGTTCAATTGGAACATAGACAGGGCGTGAGTTCACACGCCCACAATCGCTATTATTAAACCAGTTGTCGAGTACACTCTTTAATTCCGGCCAGTCGTTCAACAGCTGTTGCCAGACCGGATTATCCGTTGGCCGCGACATATGAAGGATACGACAGGCCGAACCGTTAGCTGATGTGACATGCCCATCGGAGCTAAAGGTAATCAATCCGGTTTCAATATTTTCAAACAGGGTATTTTTGAAATTTCGCTCAGAGATGATCTCCTTGCGCGAACGTCGCAGGGCCTGCATGGTACGGAGCAGGCGTTCGCGCCGCCGGGACAACTCTTCTACCATCTGATTGAAGGCTTCTGCCAGGACCCCGACCTCATCGTGGGACGTTACGTCAACCTTTACCCGCAGTTGATGACCACTGGTCATCAACTGCGGGTAAAGGTTGACGTAACGTCCCACGATGAGGTCGGGGTCCTGGC
>JAWOFG010000031.1:0-12418 GCA_046482365.1 Pelovirga sp.
TACCGTCAAAAAAATCGCCAGCAGGTTGAAAGCTTCCGTAAAATGTTCGTCGCCATGGCGCGGGATCTGCGTGTTGTACTGGTGTACCTCTCTGACCGTTTAAGTGATATGCGCGCCATAAGCCATTGCGCCCAGGCCAGAAAAGAAGCTTACTCACGTGAAACCCTTGAGGTTTATGCGCCCTTGGCCAATCGACTGGGGATCAGCTGGCTAAAAGCGGAACTTGAGGATCTATCTCTGCAGATCCTTGAACCGGAAAAATACGCTGCGTTGACCCGGCGCATCACAACCCACAAGGAAAAGCGAGGCGATTACATTGCCAGGGTCGGTGAACAAATCCGCAAACTGCTGAGTGACAATCAACTCGAAGGGGACGTGACCGGGCGATTTAAACATTTCTATTCGGTTTACCGGAAGATGGAACGCACCGGTGTTGATCTGGATGAAATTTACGATCTCATTGCTTTTCGGGTGCTGGTTGATTCGGTGCGGGAATGCTACGAAGTGCTTGGTCTGATTCATGCGACCTGGAAGCCGATTTCCGGTCGTTTTAAAGATTATATCGCCATGCCTAAATCCAATATGTACCAGTCGCTGCATACGACAGTTCTTGGTCCATTTGGTGAGCGGATGGAGGTGCAGATTCGTACCCATCAGATGCACAGTATTGCTGAAGAAGGGATAGCCGCCCACTGGAAATACAAGGAGGGCGGACCGGTGCCGGCGGTTGGTCGCGATGATCAGCGTTTCAGCTGGCTGCGCCAGGTGATGGAGTGGCAACAGGATGTCAGTGATCACGCTACTGAAGAGTCCTCTTTCATCGACTTGTTCCCTGAAGAGGTCTATGTGTTTACCCCACAGGGTGAGGTCAAGGAGTTACCCCGTGGCGCCTCACCAGTCGATTTTGCCTACGCTATTCATACCGATGTTGGTTCCCACTGTGTCGGTGCGCGCATCAACGGCAAACTGTCGCCATTAAAAACCGAGCTGAAAAATGGCGATATTATTGAGGTGATGACCGCCAGCCATCAAACCCCGCGCAAGGATTGGCTGGCCTTTGTCAAAACCTCCAAGGCGCGCAACAAAATCCGCCAATGGGTCAAGGCCGAACAGCGCGAAAAAAGTATTCTGATGGGGCGCGAACTGCTGGAAAAGGCGCTGCGCAAACACCATGTCAGTCTGAAGCGTACTTTGCTGTCTGGTCAACTGGAGCAGGCGGCCACAGAGTTTGGTTATCGCACAACGGATGATCTGTTCGCCTCGGTAGGCTACGGCAAGAACTCTCCCGGGCAGGTTATCTCCCACATTATTCCACGCGATGAAAAGGCTGTTGATACCCAGCGCTCAGGCGCTGATAATGGGCAGGATAAGGCGTCAAAGCGCCCCTCCCAAAGTGCCATTCTGATTGGCGGTATCGACAATGTGATGGTGCGTTTTGCCCATTGCTGTAATCCGCTGCCGGGGGAACCGGTTACCGGTTTTATTACGCGCGGTCGCGGTCTCACAGTCCATTCCATTGATTGTCTGCAGGTTCAGACCAGTGATCCGGAGCGGCGGATTGACGTGGAGTGGGATATGCAACGCAAAACCCTGCGTCCGGTCAAGATTCGGGTTGTCTGTGAGGATCAGAAAGGCATGCTGGTAGGCATCTCCGGGGCTATCAGTCAGGCTGATGCCAATATTGTCAGTGCCACGGTTCATGCTCGCGGCGATAAGAAGGGTAACAACCTGTTTGTTGTTGATGTTGAAAATCTTGAACACCTGAACCGGGTTATACGCGAAATAAAGAAGGTTAAGGGGGTTGCGCGGGTTGAGCGACTCAAAAACTGATGGCGTCATCGATTTAAAAGAGGAGTGTATGAGTAAAAAGGTTATTTCTACCCAGGCGGCACCCACCGCTATTGGTCCTTATTCGCAGGCAATTATGGCCGGCGATCTGATCTTCTGCTCGGGACAGATTCCCCTTGATCCGCTTACCGGAGTAATGGTTGAAGGTGGTATTGAAGAGCAGGCGCGGCAGGTCATGAAGAACCTGGGTGAAGTGTTGAAAGCGGCTGGAGCAAACTACGCCGATCTGGTTAAAACAACTATTTATCTGACAGACCTTAACTTTTTTTCTCAGGTTAACGATATTTATGCCGGCTACTTAGGTGATAAACCACCGGCGCGGGCGACAGTTGAGGTGGCGGCCCTGCCGAAAGGCGCTTTGGTGGAAATAGACGGCATTGCCAGCTTGGGCTAAGGCCGTTTTCAGGGATATAGTCATATTATGTCAGATCAAAAGCTACCAACCAACCGCCCGGCCATCGTTCTGGTAGAACCGCAGGGAGCCGGCAATATCGGTTCCGTCTGCCGTGCCATGTACAACTATGGGACATCCGATCTACGCCTGGTCAACCCCCAGGTCGATCATCTCGGACGCGAAGCTCGTAATATGGCGGTCAAGGCCGCTGAGGTGCTTGAACGGGCGACGATTTATGCGTCATTGCCGGAGGCCTTGTCTGATTGCTCCTTGAGCATCGGTACGACCCGTCGCTTCGGCCGTTACCGCGAGGGGATGCTCCATCCTGACGAGGCGGCGGATCTGATGCTGAACCTGGATCCTGACAGTACCTGTGCTCTGGTCTTTGGCCGGGAAGATAAGGGACTTTTTACCTCGGAGCTTGATCTGTGCCAGCACTTTGTCACGATTCCGACCGATGCCCGGTTGCCTTCGATGAATCTCGCCCAGGCTGTCGTTGTCTGTCTTTATGAGGTCTACAAAAGGGTAGGGGAGATTGCGGGCCAACAGCACGGACGTAAGAAACTGGCAGTTAACCAGCAACTCGAAGCCCTTTACCAACATATGACGGACACACTTCTGCATATCGACTACCTCAATCCCCAGAACCCGGATCACATCATGCGCTCTTATCGCCGGATATTTGGTCGCGCCGGCCTCAATGAGCGTGAGGTCAGAATCCTGCGCGGGATGTTCAACCAGATCGATATCGCTGCCGGTGTGAAGAAGGGAAGGTAGTAATAGATAATTCTTAAGCGTATGCGACTAAATATAGTTGCATACGCCTCGTGAGGTGACTATGATGGAGGGGAAAGATGACAAGGCAGGAAAAATTACTGCAGCGATTCAAGAATAAACCTGCAAACTTTCGTTGGTCTGATCTGCAAAGCCTGCTTGCCGGGCTCGGTTATGTGATAGTCACCGGAGGTAAAACCGGAGGATCGAGGGTTAGATTTGTCCATCCGGAAAGACCGCCGATCATTATGCACAAGCCACACCCGACACCGGTGCTCAAGCGGTACCAGGTTGAGCAGATTCTGGTGTTTCTCAAGAAAGAAGGACTCATATGAAAGATATGTTGACA
Organism: Pelovirga sp.; assembly: GCA_046482365.1. Lineage (GTDB taxonomy): Bacteria > Desulfobacterota > Desulfuromonadia > Desulfuromonadales > Geopsychrobacteraceae > Pelovirga. The sequence continues at coordinate 3,366 of JAWOFG010000031.1, forward strand.
CATAAAGGATACCACGGATCGATTCATTATAACTCAGAGGATCGCGTGTTTTACGGCAAGGTTGAATTTATTCGCGCCCTGATCAGCTATGAAGGTATCGATGCCGATTCTTTGGAGAAAGCTTTTGCCGAGGCGGTTGATGGTTATATATCAGAGTGTGAAGAACAGGGCCAAAGCCCGGAAAAACCATTTAAAGGTTCATTTAATGTCCGAATAGCTCCGGAACTTCATGAAAAAGTAGCGATTGCTGCATCCCAGCATGGCATGACCTTAAACCGTTTCGTTGCTGAAGCCCTTAGCCAGGCGGTGATCCACGCAGATTGATTGATAATGAATGGCATATAGAGGAAAACCCTCCTGCCTCCTCCTTCCTGTATCCTATCTTCTATATTCTGCTTTTATCCAGATTTTTCTTGCCATTGTCTCTTTTGCATGGTAAAAAGGGCAAGTTTTACGGTGATTTTGTAAAGTGAGCTTCGCGGCTCGCTTTTTTTTATGTCAAAAAGGTGCAAGATGGACCTGATTGGAAAAATTGAAGTTCTGGTGCTGCCACTGTTTGAAGAAATGGGTCTTGAACTGGTGGATGTCGAATATCGGCGGGAACCGCAAGGCTGGGTGCTGCGCTTCTTCCTTGACAAGGAAGGGGGCATCAATCTGGATGATTGTGCAGCCGCCAGTCGTCAGATCAGCTCCCTGCTGGACGTTGAAGATGTAATCCCGACGACCTATAACCTCGAGGTGTCTTCTCCCGGGTTGGACCGTCCGCTTAAAAAACGTGCGGACTTTGAACGCTTTACCGATCATCTGGTTAAAATTAAAGCAATTGATCCGATTGCTGTAGTTGGTTCAGATAAGCGTAGAAAGACGATCAGCGGCAGGATAATCGCGTTGGAGCAGGATGATATAGTGATTGCGTTGCAGGATCGTCAAGCCCAGGTGCGCGTTTCACTTTCCAATATTGATACGGCACATCTGGTGCCTGAATTTTGATGCTTTCGTAAAAAGTATCAGTTTGGGTGGATAGGCAAAAAGCGCCAATTGCAAGGCGCGCCATGGTTGAGCAATGAGGCGTACCTCTGTACGTTGAAACAGTGAGACTATGGTGGCAACGCAGCAGTTGGTGAGTTTTTGCGACGCCATCAATTTTAAACGTTTGCGATGCATTGTGCATCCGCATCACACTTAAAGGGGTATTGTAGGATGGTGGGTAACCTTAATCACATCATCGATCAGGTTGTTAAGGACAAAGGAATCGATCGCGATGTTTTGATCGATGCGCTGGAGTCTGCAGTTTTGTCTGCTGCTAACAAGAAGTTCAGAAACACCCGTGATCTTGAAGCACACTTCAACCCGGAGATTGGTGAAGTCGAAGTATTTGAATTTGTGACAGTCGTTGATGAGGTTGTCGACTCCTACAAGGAGATTGACATCAATGAAGCGCGGGAAGTTGATCCGGATGTTGAAATTGGTGATTCCCTCGGGATGATGATGGAAGCCGGCTCTTTCAGCCGTATTGCCGCCCAGACCGCTAAACAGGTGATTATTCAAAAGGTTCGTGAGGCTGAACGTGAAGGAATTTACAACGAATTCAGTGATCGCGTTGGTGAAGTGGTGAACGGTATTGTCCGGCGCTATGAGCGCGGCGACCTGATCGTTGACCTGGGACGTGCCGAGGCTTTGCTACCCAACCGCGAGCAGGTGCCGCGGGAAAATTACCGTCAATCTGATCGGGTTCGCGCTTATATTTCTGAAGTTAAATTGTCGGCCAAAGGGCCTCAGATTATCCTGTCGCGTACCCATCCGGGGCTGTTGATTTCTCTGTTCACCTCTGAAGTTCCGGAAATTGCCGAAGGTATTGTAGAAATCAAGGCAGCAGTGCGGGAGCCGGGCAGTCGTGCTAAAATGGCGGTGCTGTCCCATGATCCTGATGTTGATCCGGTTGGTGCCTGTGTCGGCATGCGCGGTTCGCGGGTTCAGAACGTGGTAACTGAATTACGTGGTGAGCGCATCGATATTATCCCCTGGACCCAGGACCCGGCACGTTTTGCCTGCGCGGCTCTGGCCCCGGCGGACGTGTCACGCGTTTATATTGACGATGAAGATCAGGCGATGGAAATTATTGTTCCTGACGATCAACTGTCTCTGGCGATCGGCAAAAAGGGACAAAATGTCAGACTGGCCGCCAAGCTGATCGGCTGGAAAATCGATATCAAAAGTGAGTCTCGTGCCCAGGAGGAGGATCAGGATGAAGAACCTGTGTCCTCTGAACGCCAGGCCGCAGAAGATCTGTTTGCTCCCAGCAATAAAGACAAGCCTGCCGCTGATACGGACGAAAATGAAGCGGTGAAGGTTGAGGAAGATCTTCCTGCGGCTGATTCCGACTCGGATGAGGTGTAACCAGCAGTAATGACCCCAAGTCAACCCCAGCGCACCTGTGTCGCCTGTCGTACGGTTGCCGATAAAAAACTGCTTTTGCGATTTGTTCTTGCCCCGGACGGCCGGGTTGTGGTCGATTATCGGCAACAATTGCCTGGTCGCGGCCTTTATACCTGCTTTAATCTGCAGTGTCCGGCGCAGGCAGTGAAAAGAAACAGTTTCCGTCGGGTTTTTGGTACAACCACGCAACCGGTTGAGCTGGCTGATCTGCTGGGACAATTGCAGCAGGCACTTTACCAGCGTATCAAGGGGTCGATACTGATGGCGCGTAAGGCAGGGCAGCTGATTGCCGGTAGCAACATGGTACTGGATGCGCTGAAGGGGTCCAAGCCGCCTGCGGTGGTGATCATGGCGACAGACATAACCGAGAATATGAAACAAAAGATAGACAGTACAGCAAAACGGCTGCAGATTTTTTGCACACAGTTATTTGACAAGGAATCACTCGGGCAGATGTTAGGTAAACAAGAGCGCAGTGTCGTTGCAATCCAGGATGGTGCGTTGGCTACATTGCTCAAGAGTGAATTGAACAGGTATGAACTGGTAAGGGAGAATTGATGGTCAAGGTCAGAGTTTACGAACTTGCAAAAAAAATAGGCATTGAGAACAAAGATTTATTGGCAAAGCTCGCTGAGGCCGGTGTCGATGTTGCCTCTCATGCCAGTTCCTTGAGTGATGAGGATATGCAAAAATTCGAACAATTCAACAATCCGACTCAGGAAAAAGTTGAAGAAGAGCGAATTAAACCAGGTCTGATCCGCCGTCGGCGTACTGTTGTCGCCCAGGAACCGGAAGAAGCCCCGGCAACAGAGCCTGAAGCAGCGCAAGAATCTTCTGAACAGCCCCCCGTTGCCGTCACTCCTGCTCCAGCTGCAGCATCTGAAGACGCACCAGCACCATCTGTCGTGAGTAAGGATGCATCTGGCGCGCCCGAAGATCAGTCGGTTGCACCAACTGCCAAAACCGAATCTGCTGTGGATACGAAAAAAGCCGAGCAAGCGGTCAGTATTGACGACGTTCCGATACCGGCGGAAAAGGCCGGAGATGTACCCGCCCGAGCAGCAAAAGAGACCGCCGTTGCTGAAAGCCCGGAGCCGATCAAGTCGCCTGAACAGCCGGATGCTACTGAGGACCGCGCCAAGATTCTGGGGCGCGTTGAGTTGCCCCGTAGAGCACCGGTGGGCCAGCGTCGACCCGCTCAACAGGAACGCCCGGCGCGTCCGGCGCGACCAGGTTCACCTGCTCGCCCCAGTACCCCGGCCCGGCCCGGTGCTCCGGCCCGACCTGGCGCTCCGGCCCGACCCGGTGCTCCGGCACCAGCTAAAACACGAGCACGTGCCGATCTGTCAACACCACTGCCGATAGAACAACCACTGCCGGAAAAAGAAGGCAGAAATGTCAAAAAACGTAAAAAAGGACGCCGTAACGATAACGAGTTTGAGCAAACAGAAGGTCAGGTTTCACGTCGTGGCCGCCGGGTTGAGGTGTTTGAGCCGGGACGCGCCGGTCAAAAGAAAAAACGCGGCGGTAAAGGCTCAAAGACGACCAAACATACCGAAGTTACTATCAGTAAAGCGATCAAACGGATTATCAAAATCAGTGACTCCATTACTGTTGGTGAACTGGCCAAACGTATGGGTGTCAAGGCAAAAGAACTGATTGCTGAACTGATGCGCCAGGGTTCTATGGTGACGATCAATCATCCTCTTGATTATGAATCAGCAGCCCTTCTCGCCTCAGAATTCAACTATGAGGTTGAAAATATAGCTTTTGACGAAGAGACCATTCTTGATATTGGGCTGCCGAAAGAAAAAGAGAGCAGCAGTGCTGAACTTGTGACACGTCCTCCGGTCGTGACCATTATGGGTCACGTCGATCATGGCAAGACCAGCCTGCTTGATGCTATCCGTGAAGCCAATGTAACAGAAGGGGAAGCTGGTGGTATCACTCAGCATATTGGTGCCTATGACGTCAATCTAGACGGACGTAAGATCACTTTCCTTGACACTCCGGGACACGAAGCTTTTACCGCAATGCGTGCCCGCGGAGCCGGTGTCACTGACATCGTTATTCTGGTTGTTGCCGCTGATGACGGTGTCATGCCGCAAACCAAGGAGGCAATCAATCATGCAAAAGCCGCTGGTGTTCCCATTATCATCGCGGTGAACAAGATTGATAAACCCGAAGCGAACCCGGAAAGAATCAAGCAGGATCTGACCGAATTTGAACTTGTACCTGAAGAGTGGGGCGGTGAGACGATCTTTGTTGAGGTTTCGGCGAAGATGAAACTGAATCTGGAGACCCTTCTGGAAATGGTACTGCTCCAGGCTGAAGTTCTTGAACTTCAGGCAAGCCCCAGCAAGCGTGCCAAAGGCTCTATTGTTGAAGCACGACTGGACAAGGGGCGCGGTCCGGTAGCAACGGTTCTGGTTCAGGATGGTACCTTGAAGGTTGGCGACGCCATCGTTGCCGGCTTACATTATGGCCGGGTCCGTTCGATGACAGCTGCAAACGGTAGCCCGGTTAAAGAAGCCGGACCATCATTTCCGGTCGAAGTCACTGGTCTGGGCGGCATTCCCGATGCCGGCGAAACCTTCCATGCAGTAGAATCAGAAAAATCTGCTAAAGAGGTCTCCCAGCATCGTCAGTCGAAACAGCGCGAACTGGATCTCGCCAAGAGCAGCAAAGCCTCTCTGGAACAGCTTTTTGCCCGGATGCAGGAAGGGGCCATCGAAGAACTGGCGGTTATCATTAAAGCTGACGTTCAGGGCTCGGTTGAGGCAGTGCGAGATGCTCTTGAAAAACTTGCTACGGACAACTGTCGTCTTAATGTTATCCATACCGGTGTCGGCGGTATCTCAGAAAGCGATATTACTCTGGCTACAGCGTCTAACGCTATTGTCCTCGGCTTCAACGTTCGTCCGGAAACCAAGGCCAGAACCCTGGCTGACAGCGAAAAAGTCGATATTCGCCTGTACAGTGTGATCTACGATGCGGTAAACGATGTCCGTGATGCGATGGAAGGGCTGCTGGCGCCGACCCTCAAGGAAAGACATCTCGGTCGGGCTGAGGTGCGTGATACCTTCCATGTTTCACGTGTCGGCACCATAGCCGGGTGTTACGTCCTTGACGGAAAAATTATTCGCAACTCCAAGGTTCGTCTGATCCGTGACAATGTTGTGGTCTGGGAAGGCAAGCTCAGCTCCTTAAAGCGCTTCAAGGATGATGTAAAAGAGGTGCTGACCGGTTACGAATGTGGTATTGGTCTGGAAAATTACAACGATATAAAAGCCGGCGACCTGATTGAAGCCTATGACATTGAAGAGGTAAAAACATCACTGTAACAACCAGGGAAAGATATGATTGTTGGTGCTGCGCGCTTTGATCTGCGTCTGCACGGTGTGCAGTCGTTAAAACAGAAACGTTCGGTGATTCAGCGTTTGCTTAATCAGCTACGCACGTCCTGTCCGGTATCCGTGGCCGAGGTCGGTCATGCTGACCTGCTGCAACGCTCACTGGTCGGAGCTTGTATCGTTTCAACCAGTGAAGCGCTGATTAACTCGGTCTTCCGACAGCTGGAAACCTTGATTGAAACTTCCGGCTCGGTCGAAATGATCGATTCGGATACAGAACTTATCCACTATGGAGAACCATTAAATTGAGTAGTTTTCGCCCTGAGCGCGTTGGCGAGCAGATCCTCAAAGAAACAAGCTTGCTGCTGTTGGAACGCATTAAAGACCCGCGCGTTGCTTCTGTGACCCTGACCGGGGTCAAGGTCTCTCGCGACATAAGTCTCGCCAGAATTTATTTCACCTTAGCCGATCCTGACGATCGCAAGGCAGCAGAGACCGGACTGAAAAGTGCCGCTCCTTTTATCCGCCGTGAACTCAGTCAGATCATGAGACTGCGCTTTATGCCGGAAATCAGGTTCCAGTTTGATGAATCCGTCACCAAAGGTCAGCGGATTGACGAGCTCCTACGTCAGGTACAGGGTGATTTGCATGATCCTGAATGATATTATCCACAGCATACAGACATCACAGCGTTTTTTGATCGCTTCCCATGAAAGCCCGGATGGTGACGCCATTGGCTCAACCTTGGCTCTGACCCTGGCCTTAAGAAAAATGGGGAAGGATGTTGTTGCTTTTAATGTTGATGGTGTTCCTGCCAATCTGTCTTTTCTTCCGGGGATGCATTCAGTTACCACCAGTCTGGCGGAAGATGAGACCTTCGATGTCGGTTTCCTGCTGGATGCCGGTGAGCTGAAACGTGCCGGCATCCCTATGCAACAACACTGCAAAGTGTTGATTAATATCGACCACCACCCCCACTCTGATTTTGGCGATATCTGCTATCTTGACACCGGAGCCAGTGCAACTGCGGTATTGATTTATCGTCTGCTTGATGCCGCCAACTTTCCCCTGGATGTTGAGGTGGCTAAAGCGCTGTATGTGGGTGTGCTTGATGATACCGGGTCCTTCCGTTATTCAAGTGCTAACCGTGAAGCGTTCGAACTGGCCGGTATTCTGGTGGAGCTCGGCGTTGATCCATGGCAAATTGCCAGCAGCCTCTATGAAAGCTTTCCAGCTACCCGCATGCGCCTGCTTGGACTGGTGTTGAACACCCTTGATATCTCACCTTGTGGTCGTTATGCGTCGGTCTCTTTAAAACAGGAATTTCTCGCCCGGTCAGGAGCAACTTCTGAGGAATCCGATGGTTTTGTGAATTACGCTCGGGCGGTTAATGGGGTTGAGATCGCCTTGTTTATTAAAGAACAAGCCGATGGAGTCTATCAGGTCAGCTTTCGCTCACGGGGGAATATTGATGTTGGTACCCTGGCCCGCCAGCTTGGCGGAGGTGGCCATCATAATGCCGCCGGAGCACGTATTTCTGCCCAATCTCTTGACGCTGCCCGTAGCGAACTCTATCGTCATCTTGATCTGTTGCTGAACTGATTTTCTGTGCACGGAATCCTTCTTATCGACAAACCAAAAGGACTGACTTCTTACGATGTCATTCGCCAGGTAAAGCGGATATTCTCAACCCGCAAGGTCGGCCATGCAGGCACCCTTGATCCTATGGCAAGCGGAGTCCTGATTGTCGCGCTAGGAGATGCCACAAAGATATTGCAGTTCCTGTTGGTTGACGATAAAAGTTATCGCGCTACCCTGAAACTTGGAGAAACTACCGACACCTACGATGCCCTCGGGCGGGAACTGACCAAAAAGCCGGTTCCAGCCATTGATATTGACTCTGTTGATCGCTTCTGCTCGGCTTTTCGCGGAACAATTGAACAACAGCCCCCCATGTATTCTGCCCTAAAGCGTGATGGAGTACCCCTCTACAAACTGGCTCGTCAAGGGCTGGAAGTTGAACGGGAAAGTCGTACCATTACCATTGAGCGTCTCACCGTCGTTGCTGTTGATTCCCCGTTTGTCACCATCGAGGTCGACTGTTCAAAAGGGACTTATATTCGCTCATTGGTGCATGATCTGGGAATAGCCATTGGGTGCGGCGCGCATCTGACAGAGTTATGCCGTTTGCGTAGCGGTCGTTTTACCATCGATCAGTGCTGCCGCCTCGAAGATCTCAAACAATTGGATAATCCGGCTGATGTTCTGTTAAGCTATAGCGAAGCACTGATGGATTTTCCGGCAGTCAAACTGGATGGACCTGCATTTAAGGCTCTGACCTTCGGTATTCCCCCGCAAGAAGCGCAGTGCCACCCGCAACAACCACTCACTGATGGGGCGCGAGTGCGCCTGATTGATCAAGAAAATCGGCTGGTTGCTGTTGCTGACTACCAACCGTCGCGCGCCATTGAAAAACGCGGTGATTTCCGTTTGATACGGGTTTTCCAGGACCAGTTTGTCGGAGATTAATCTTTACATCGTCAACTCAACTATGGTAGATCTTCAAGGTCTTAAGGATGTTTTTAACAGCCACGCCACTGGCTTAATTGATGCTTTCGTAAGAAAGCCATTTAAGTGATGGCTAAGCAAAAAACGGCAAATGCAAGGCGCGCGATAGTCGGACAATCAGGCGTACTATTATACATAGAAGCCGCGAGACGATTGCAGCAACACAGCAGTTGGCGAGTTTTTGCGACGCCATCTTAATTGAACAACAATATAAAGGAGACAGCAGTGCTCGGCACAGAACGTAAACAAGAAATTATCAATCAGTATAAACGCCACGAGGGTGACACCGGTTCACCTGAGGTGCAGGTAGCTCTTCTGACAGAGCGGATCACCTACCTGACCGACCATTTCAAAACCCACAAAAAGGATCACCATTCCCGTCGTGGTCTGCTCAAGATGGTTGGCCAGCGCCGCCGTCTGCTCAGCTACCTGGTCGCTCAGGACGTTGAACGCTATCGGGCCCTGATCAAGTCCCTCGGCTTGCGTCGTTAAAAAGAAGCGGCATGCCTGATGTCAGGTGTGCCGCTTCAGTCTGTTTTTGTCGTGGAGGTTGTCCGGAGAGAGTATCCGACCTTTGTTCGGTCGCTGTCTCAGGCCATCCTCCTTTTGGTATAATCACATAATAGCATCGTCTGGTTGTTGTCGGTCGGTGCCAACAAAGGAGTTTTTTATGGCTTATCATAAAGTAGAAGTAGA
>JAWOFG010000100.1:0-15474 GCA_046482365.1 Pelovirga sp.
GATACCACGCTCGCGCTCTTCAGGGGCGTTGTCGATCTGGTCAAAGGCCTTGACTTCGCCCTTGCCCATCTTCTCGGCCAGCACTCTGGTAATCGCAGCGGTCAGGGTGGTCTTGCCATGGTCGACGTGACCGATCGTTCCTACGTTAACGTGCGGCTTTAACCGCTCAAATTTTGCCTTCGCCATTGTAAACTCCTCTAGCCATTAACCTTGGCAATAACTTCTTCACTGATCGCTTTTGGTACCTGTTCATAATGGTCAAATACCATCGTATAGGTCGCACGACCCTGGGTAGAACTGCGCAAATCAGTAGCGTAGCCAAACATGCTCGACAACGGAACATGGGCATTAACAACCTGGGCCCCGGCGCGAGAATCCATCCCCATGATGCGTCCACGGCGGCTGTTCAAATCACCAATAACGTCACCCATGTATTCTTCGGGGACAACCACCTCAACCGCCATAATGGGCTCGAGCAGCGCAGGCCCAGCTTTTTTTGCACCCTCTTTAAAACCCATGGAGCCGGCAATCTTAAATGCCATCTCCGAGGAGTCGACATCATGATAAGAACCATCAAAGACAGCAACGCGCACATCAACAATCGGGAAACCTGCCAGGATACCATTCTGAGCTGCTTCTTCTGCACCCTTGCCAACCGCCGGGATATACTCGCGCGGGATAACCCCACCCTTGATTTCATCAATAAAGGTAAAGCCCTCGCCCGGCTCGCCCGGTTCGATCCGCAACCAGCAATCGCCGTACTGACCGCGACCACCCGACTGGCGTACAAACTTTCCTTGAACCTGGACTGACTTGGTAATCGATTCACGGTAAGCAACCTGCGGAGCACCTACGTTGCACTCCACCTTGAATTCACGCTTCATGCGATCAACAATGATTTCGAGGTGCAGCTCGCCCATGCCGGAAAGAATCGTCTGGCCGGTTTCCTCATCAGTACGAACCCGCATTGACGGATCCTCGGACAACAACTTACCCAGGGCAACGCCCATTTTTTCCTGATCAGCCTTGGTCTTGGGTTCAACCGAGAGATGAATAACCGGCTCGGGAAACTCCATTGACTCAAGCAGGGCCGGATGCTCCGGATTACACAGCGTATCGCCGGTTGTTGTGTGCTTCAAACCAACGGCAGCAGCAATATCACCGGCAAAAACCTGCTTGACCTCTTCACGCTTATTGGCGTGCATCTTCAGCAAACGACCAAAACGTTCTTTCTTGCCCTTGGTTGAATTCAGCACTGTCGAACCGGATTCAGCGATGCCGGAATAAACTCGGAAGAAACTCAACTGACCAACAAAGGGGTCGGTCATAATTTTAAATGCCAGAGCCGCAAAAGGAGCGTCGTCAGCAGCGGGGCGTTCCAGCTCTTCGCCAGTATCGGGATGCAGCCCCTTGATTGGTGGCACATCCATCGGAGAAGGCATATAATCAACAACAGCATCCAGCAGGGTCTGAACGCCTTTATTCTTAAAAGCGCTGCCACACAACACCGGACAAAAATGAATATTTTTCATTCCCTGGCGAATAGCTGCCTTGATTTCGTCGAGGCTCAAGGCTTCGCCAGCCAGATACTTCTCCATCAGGACATCATCGTGAGAAGAAATCTCTTCGAGCAGGGCTTCGCGCGCAACCTCGACCTCATCAGCCATTTCAGCCGGTATATCGATAATGTCATACTTGGCCCCGAGAGATTCATCATCCCACACCAGTGCCTTCATGGTTACCAGATCGACCAGACCACGGAAGTTTTCCTCCGACCCGATCGGCAATTGCAACGGCAGCGGATTGGCGCCGAGCCGCTCGCGGATCATTGCTACGCCACGATTAAAATCAGCGCCAATGCGATCCATCTTATTAACGAAAGCGATACGGGGCACCCCGTACTTGTCAGCTTGACGCCAGACCGTTTCGGATTGGGGCTCAACGCCACCAACCGAACAGAACACAGCAACGGCACCGTCGAGGACCTTGAGAGAGCGCTCTACCTCGATAGTGAAATCCACGTGACCGGGAGTATCAATGATGTTGATGCGATGGTCTTTCCAGAAACAGGTGGTAGCCGCGGAAGTAATAGTAATGCCGCGTTCCTGCTCCTGCTCCATCCAGTCCATAGTCGCAGCGCCATCATGGACTTCACCCAACTTATGGGATACACCAGTATAAAAAAGGATCCGCTCAGTTGTTGTTGTTTTACCCGCATCGATATGGGCCATGATGCCGATATTACGGGTTCTATTCAGTGGTACTAAACGAGCCACAATCTATCTCCTAATGACAACCGGGCCTACCAGCGATAATGGGCAAAAGCCTTATTGGCTTCAGCCATTCGATGGGTATCTTCGCGCTTCTTGACCGCGGTGCCTCGATTATTGGATGCATCAAGGAACTCACCTGCCAACCGCTCACACATGGTCTTCTCACTACGCCCCTTGGCATAGGTAACCAACCAACGCATCGCCAGAGCTGTACGTCGTGACGGGCTCACCTCGACCGGCACCTGATAGGTCGAACCACCAACCCGGCGGGACTTGACCTCAAGCATGGGACGGATGTTGTCCATTGCTGTTTTGAATACGTCAAGCGGGTTATTGCCACTACGCTCAGCAACAATATCAAAGGCGCCATAGACAATTTGCTCAGCGGTGCTCTTCTTACCGTCGACCATGACATTATTGACAAACTTAGCAACCAACTGATCCCCAAACTTGGGATCAGGCAGAATAATGCGTTTGGGAACTTCTCTTCTTCTTGGCATAAGGTCCTCTTCTTCAGGCTTTGTTTACTTCGGGCGCTTGGCGCCGTACTTGGAGCGTCCCTGCTTGCGATCTTTTACGCCTGCAAGGTCAAGGGTTCCGCGCACAATATGATAACGTACACCTGGCAAGTCTTTTACCCGGCCACCCCTGATTAGGACCACAGAGTGTTCCTGCAGATTATGACCAACCCCCGGGATATAAGAGGTTACGACCATGCCGTTGGTCAAGCGCACACGCGCGACCTTACGCAACGCCGAGTTTGGCTTCTTTGGTGTTGTTGTATAAACCCGTGTACAGACTCCACGTCGCTGAGGACAGGATTTTAATGCCGGAGAGCTGGACTTGACCACTCTCTTTTGGCGTCCGTTGCGAATCAGCTGGTTAATTGTTGGCATCTTGTTACTCCCAATTTCTTATCATCATTTCAATCACCTATTCACCAGGCTTTCCGCGAGGAAAACTCGCAGACATTATCAATCGGCCTATGCTTTGTCAAGCTCTTTTATTCCCAACTTGCTTTTTCTGCAAGTCGTTTTGCAACCGAAAGCCCGCAGGGTCTTCAGTCTTCCAACCCCTCAGTGTCTTCAGTCTCAGACTCATCAATTTCCAGAGGTGCCTCAAGCCTGACTTCAGGTTCAGGAGTCTTAAGCTCTGCAGCACGGTACTTGGCCACACCGGTGCCGGCTGGAATCAGGCGGCCCATGATGACGTTCTCCTTGAGACCGTGCAGCACATCAACCTTACCTTGAATTGATGCCTGGGTAAGCACTTTGGTGGTCTCCTGGAAGGAAGCTGCTGAGATAAAGGATTCAGTTGATAACGAGGCCTTGGTAATACCCAGCATAATCGGCTCACCAATGGCAGGCTGCCCACCGGCGGCCAGGACTCGCTCATTCTCTTCTTCAAATACCCAACGATCAATCTGATCATCACTCAAGAAGACGGTATCACCGACATCATTGATCTGAACCCGCCGCAACATCTGACGGACAATGGTTTCAATGTGTTTGTCGTTAATCTTAACCCCCTGCAGGCGGTAAACCTCCTGCACCTCATCAACCAGATACTTGGAGAGTTCCTTGCTGCCCAGAACCCGCAGAATATCATGAGGGTTGCTCGAGCCATCGACCAGCTCCTCACCAGCATGAAGGTAGTCACCTTCATGAACGGAAATATGCTTTCCTTTAGGAATCAGATATTCCATCGGCTCGCCCACCTCGGGAGTGACAATCACTTTACGCTTGCCTTTGGCATCCTTACCGTAGCTGACCACCCCATCGACTTCCGAGATAACCGCAACCTCTTTGGGCTTACGGGCCTCAAAGAGCTCTGCAACACGCGGCAGACCACCGGTAATATCCTTGGTCTTGGTGGTTTCGCGCGGAATCTTCGCAAGAATGGCACCAGGACGCAACTGCGCACCCTCTTCGACGGCGATGTTGGCACCAACCGGTAGCATATAGCGCGCCGGCGCCCCATTAGGCAGTTTACCGGTCTTGCCATCTTCACCTTTGATGGTTATTCGCGGGCGCTTTTCAGCGGAACGCGACTCGATGACAACTTTGCGCGACAGGCCGGTTACTTCATCGACCTGTTCTTCCATCGTGATCCCCTCGACAATATCACCATAACGCACGGTCCCACCAACTTCAGTAACAATCGGCACGGTGTAGGGATCCCACTCAGCCAGGATATCTCCGGTCTTGACCGATGCTCCTTCCTGACGTGTCAGGTGAGCACCATAGACCAGGGAATAACGTTCACGCTCCCGGCCGGCATCATCAATAACGGCGACTTCACCCTTACGGTTCATGACTACCGGCAAACCGGACTCATCATCAACCGTGTTGAGATTGATAAATTTCAGGGTACCGTCATAGCGGGCTTCAAGTGCTGTTTGCTCGGCACGCCGTGAAGCCGCACCGCCGATGTGGAAGGTTCTCATGGTCAGCTGGGTACCAGGTTCGCCGATGGACTGGGCAGCAATAACACCAACCGCCTCGCCAAGGTTGACCAGGTGCCCGCGGGCCAGATCCCGTCCGTAGCACAGGGCACAGATACCTCGCTTGCTCTTACAGGTCAGAACCGAGCGGATCTTGACGCGCTCAAGACCGGAATTTTCAATTCGGACCACGCCATCCTCATCTATCATCTCGTTAGCTTCAACCAGCACCTCGTCGCTGACCGGATCAACAACATCATCCAGGGTCACCCGACCAAGGATACGATCACCGAGACGTTCAATCACCTCGCCCCCTTCAGTCTGGGAAGCGACTTCGATTCCATCAAGGGTATCGCAATCCTGCTCGGTGATGATGGCATCCTGAGCGACATCAACCAGGCGCCGGGTCAGATAACCGGAGTTGGCAGTTTTAAGCGCAGTATCAGCCAGACCCTTACGGGCGCCGTGGGTCGAGATAAAGTACTGCAGAACCGTCAAACCTTCCCGGAAGTTTGCAGTAATCGGCGTTTCAATGATAGATCCGTCGGGCTTGGCCATCAGACCACGCATTCCGGCCAACTGCCGAATCTGTTGGGCACTGCCTCGCGCTCCTGAATCAGCCATCATGTGAATGGCATTAAAGGATGGAACCGTGGCGGCCTCGCCTTCTGCAGAAACCAGCTTATCGACGGCGATATTGCCAAGCATGATGCCGGCAATATCTTCAGTGCACTTGGCCCAGATATCGATCACCTTGTTGTAGCGTTCGCCATCGGTAATCAGACCTTCAGTATATTGCTGCTGAATGTCCTTTACCTCGTCCGCAGCGACACTGATACGTGCCTCTTTGGATTCGGGAATCTCCATATCGTCAAGGCAGATGGAAACCCCTGCGAGGGTTGAATAACGGAAGCCGGTCTCCTTGATTTTGTCAGCAAGAATAACCGTTTCTTTGGTACCGGCAAGTCGAAAGCTGACATCAATCAGCTGGGCAACCTGCTTCTTGCCCATCACCAGATTGACATGTTTGAACGGAATAACCGCGGGAATAACCTCACTCAGCAAAATCCGACCGACGGTTGTTTTGATTAATTGCAGCGGGGCACCCTCCTCTTCAGCCATACGCACCTTGATACCGGCCTGAAGATCTGCCTCCCCTGCGTCATAAGCCATGCGCACCTCTTCCGGTGAAACAAATATCTTACCGGAACCAGTAACGAAGGGGCGCTCCCTGGTCATATAGTAAAGACCAAGAACCATATCCTGGGATGGCACGATAATCGGCTGGCCGCTGGCCGGTGAGAGGATGTTGTTGGTCGACATCATCAGCACCCGCGCCTCGATCTGGCTTTCAATGGACAAGGGCAGATGGACCGCCATCTGGTCACCGTCGAAGTCCGCATTGAAGGCAGTACAGACCAACGGATGTAACTGGATCGCCTTACCCTCAATCAGTACCGGCTCAAACGCCTGAATACCAAGACGGTGCAGGGTTGGTGCGCGGTTAAGCATGACCGGATGCTCCTTGATAACCTCTTCAAGAACATCCCAGACTTCTGCTTTTTCTTTTTCCACCATCTTCTTGGCACTCTTGATGGTGGTGGATAGACCACGCTCTTCAAGCTTCTGATAAATAAAAGGCTTGAACAGTTCCAGTGCCATCTTTTTGGGCAAGCCGCACTGATGGAGTTTCAGCTCAGGACCGACAACGATAACCGAACGACCGGAATAGTCGACCCGCTTGCCAAGCAGGTTCTGACGAAAACGTCCGCCTTTGCCCTTAAGCATATCTGACAGGGATTTGAGCGGCCGCTTGCTTGGACCGGTAATGGCGCGGCCACGGCGGCCGTTGTCAAACAGCGCATCCACCGATTCCTGCAGCATGCGTTTTTCATTACGTACGATAACTTCTGGAGCACGCAATTCCATCAGACGTTTGAGACGATTGTTGCGGTTGATCACCCTCCGGTAGAGATCATTGAGATCCGAGGTGGCAAAACGCCCACCATCGAGGGGCACCAACGGGCGTAATTCCGGGGGCAGAACCGGGATCGTTTCAAGAATCATCCATTCCGCCTGGTTACCGCTCTGCCGAAATGCATTAACAACCTTTAAACGCTTGGAAACCTTTTTGCGTTTGGCCTCGCTGGTCGCCTCTTTCATTTCCAGACGCAGCTGCTCGCCAATCTCTTCCATGTCGAGCTCAGCCAGCAATTCACGCACCGCTTCAGCACCCATACCGGCAACAAATTGCCCTGCGTACTCATCCATTGCCTCATGGTACTTGTCGTCCGGCAACAATTGTCCCTTGATCAGCGGGGTGTCGCCGGCGTCAAGAACGACATAGGCCTCAAAATAAAGAACCTTTTCGAGATCCTTGAGGGTCATGTCAAGCAAAGCGCCGATACGGGAGGGCAAAGACTTCAAAAACCAGATATGCGCGACCGGACAGGCCAGGTCAATGTGGCCGAGGCGCTCGCGCCGTACTTTACTCGGGATAACCTCTACCCCACATTTTTCACAGACAATACCGCGATGCTTCATGCGCTTGTATTTGCCGCAATTACATTCGTAGTCCTTGATCGGGCCGAAGATCTTGGCACAGAACAGGCCATCACGCTCCGGCTTGAAGGTCCGGTAGTTGATGGTTTCCGGCTTTTTTACCTCACCAAAAGAACGCTCCCGGATTTTATCGGGAGAGGCCAATGACAGGCGAATCGAATTGAAACTCAACGGATCTTTAGGGCGCTCAAAGAGACTGAAAATATCTTCCAAAACGCATCCTCCTTGTTGGACGAGTGCTTGTGTTTCTGTAAATTTTATAATGTCAGGAGCGGGTTAAAACCGCTCTGAATTATTCTTCTTCCAGCAGATCAACATCCAGACAAAGGGCCTGCAGCTCTTTGATCAGAACGTTGAAGGACTCCGGCAAACCGGCTTCCAGGGTGTGCTTACCCTTGACGATGGCCTCATACATGCGGGTTCGACCAGCCACGTCATCCGACTTAACCGTCAAAAACTCCTGCAATGCATGGGCCGCGCCGTAAGCCTCCATCGCCCAAACCTCCATTTCACCCAGGCGCTGGCCACCGAACTGCGCCTTGCCACCCAATGGTTGTTGTGTGACCAGACTGTAGGGCCCAATGGAGCGGGCATGGATCTTGTCATCGACCAGGTGATGGAGCTTGAGTACGTACATGATGCCGACAGTAACCTTCTCTTTGTAGGCTTCCCCGGTTTTACCATCGTAGAGAGTCATCTGACCGCTCTTGGCAAATCCGGCACGCTCAAGTTCGTTTTTGATCTTTTCTTCGTTGACTCCCTCGAAGACCGGCGATGCCATGGGCACGCCATACTGCAGGCGGCGACCGAGAATGCGCAGGTCATCTTCATCCAGACCATCAATAAAATCGTCCAGTTCCGGATCTGCGTAGGCCGTCTTGATCTGCTTTTTAAGAGCGTCCTCGCTGTACTGTTCATCCAGTACCTTTTTAATCTGGTTACCAAGACCACGGGCAGCCAGGCCCAGGTGCGTTTCAAGAATCTGGCCGACATTCATCCGTGACGGAACCCCAAGAGGGTTCAGTACAATCTCAACCGGCGTACCGTCTTCCATGTAGGGCATGTCTTCTTGCGGCAAAATCCGCGAAAGAACACCTTTATTACCATGGCGACCGGCCATCTTGTCACCAACCTGAAGCTTGCGCTTGATGGCAATATAAACCTTGACCATCTTGATAACACCCGGAGGAAGGTCATCACCCCGCTTGCATTTTTCGATTCGGTCCTCAAACACAGCATTGACTGCCTGCTCGCGCTCTGCCAGACGCGCCAGCTGATTGCTGATTTTACCTTCTATGTCATCGCTGCCGGAAATGGAAATATCCTGGATTTGTGAGAAAGGCACCTGTTCAAAGGCTTCCTCAGTTATTTTCCGGCGTTTAGGCAACAGCACATTGCCGTCCTTATCCTCAATGGAGACGGCAGCGGTCTGACCAACCAGCAAAGAGCTTAACTTCTTGCGGGTTGAAGCCCGCAGAATGCGGATTTCATCATTCAAATCATGACGCAGCTGTTCGATTTCACGTGCTTCAATCTGTTCAGTACGAGCGTCCTTGTCTGACCCTTTGCGCGAGAAGACTCGGGCGCCGATAACGACACCCTCCTCACCTGGAGGGACACGCAACGAGGTATCACGGACATCGCCGGCTTTTTCACCAAAAATGGCGCGCAGCAGCTTTTCTTCAGGTGAGAGCTGTGTCTCCCCTTTGGGAGTAATCTTACCTACCAGAATATCACCCGCCTTGACACTGGCACCTATGCGGATAATGCCCGATTCGTCCAGGTCACTCAGGGCGTCTTCACCAAGGTTGGGGATATCGTCGGTAATCTCTTCCTTACCAAGCTTGGTATCACGCGCGACACATTCAAATTCTTCGATATGAATCGAGGTATAACGATCATCCTGAACCAGCTTTTCGGAAATCAGAATGGAATCCTCGAAGTTGTAGCCATGCCAAGGCATAAAGGCGACCAGAACATTCTGGCCAAGAGCCAGTTCACCCCACTGGGTTGATGGGCCATCCGCGATCACGTCACCCGCCTTGACCCGATCGCCAATTTTAACGATCGGTTTCTGGTTGATACAGGTGTTCTGGTTGGACCGGCTGAACTTGAGAAGATTATAGATATCAACCCAGGTACCGGTTTCTTCCATATCCTTGTCGTCAACCTGGATAACAATACGTCCGGCATCAACCCGCTCTACGACACCATCGTGGCGTGCAACGATGGAGCTGCCGGAATCATGAGCAACAATCCGCTCCATCCCGGTACCAACCAGCGGCGCATCAGAACGCAACAAGGGAACCGCCTGGCGCTGCATGTTTGAACCCATCAGGGCGCGGTTGGCATCATCGTTTTCCAAAAACGGAATCAGCGCAGCAGCAACTGAAACAATCTGTTTCGGCGACACATCCATCAGGGTGATCTCATCAGGGGTCAAGAGCAGGAATTCACCATTGCGACGAACGTTGACAAGGTCATTAATAAAGACATTGTTTTCGTCGATCGGGGCGTTGGCCTGAGCGATGGCATGCCCTTCTTCCTGGAGCGCCGAGAAATATTTGATATCGTTCGTTACCTGTGAGTTGCTGACGACCCGGTAGGGAGTCTCAACAAAACCATACTCATTGATCCGCGCGTAGGTCGACAAGGAGGCAATCAAGCCGATATTCGGGCCCTCAGGTGTCTCGATCGGACAGACCCGGCCATAGTGCGTAGGATGGACGTCACGCACCTCAAAGCCGGCTCGTTCGCGGGTCAAACCACCCGGTCCCAGCGCTGACAAACGACGCTTGTGGGTAACTTCAGATAAGGGATTGGTCTGATCCATAAACTGCGATAACTGCGATGAGCCGAAAAACTCCTTGACGACTGCTGAAACCGGTTTTGAGTTGATCAGATCATGGGGCATCAGACTGTCAACGTCCTGCAGGCTCATGCGTTCCTTGATAGCCCGTTCCATCCTCACCAGACCAACGCGATACTGGTTCTCCAACAATTCACCAACCGCCCTGACACGTCGATTGCCAAGGTGGTCAATGTCGTCAATCGAACCCTTACCGTTACGCAGATCAATCAGGTAGCGCACCACAGCGAGGATGTCATCCTTGGTGAGGGTCGACTGTTCAAGAGGAGACTCGAGCCCGAGCTTGTGATTCAATTTAAGCCGTCCGACCGCAGAGATATCATAACGATCCGGATTGAAGAACAGGCTCTCAAACAGGGCTGTCGCCGTTTTGACGGTAGGGGGATCACCTGGGCGTAAGCGGCGGAAAATCTCAATAATACCATCTTCCGCGGTTTCGATTTTATCCGCGCGCAAGGTATCACTTAAATAGGAGCCGACATAGAGATGATCAATAAACAGGATATTGAAATCATGGATGCCACGCTCTTTGAATTCAGCAAGCTTTTCTTCGGTGAGTTCTGCATTACATTCAAGCAGCACTTCTCCGGTCGCTTCATCAACAATGTCAGTGGCAACAATCTTGCCGAGCAGCTCTTCGGTGGTAACCGGGACAAATTCGAGCCCCTCTTCCTTGAGCTTGCGGATGGCTGCGCGGGTAAATTTCCGGTTGGCTTTGACCAGAATCTCACCATTACTGGAGGTAACATCAGTGGCGGCACGCTGACCGGTAAGCAGATCATAGTTGACCCGCTTGACATATTCGGTACCGTTCCACGAAATTTCCTCGAAATCGTAATAGTGTTTCAGCAGCTCTTCGGTGGTGTAGCCCAAGGCCTTGAGCAGCACCGTTGCCGGCAATTTACGACGACGATCGATCCGCACCCAGAGCAGATCTTTGTGATCAAAATCAAAATCCAGCCAGGAACCGCGATAAGGAATAATGCGAGCGCTGTAAAGAACCTTCCCGCTGGAATGACTTTTACCCTTGTCGTGGGAGAAAAAGACCCCGGGAGAACGATGCAACTGGCTGACAATAACCCGCTCGGTACCATTAATAATGAAGGTGCCGTTCTCCGTCATCAGCGGAATTTCACCAAAATAAACTTCCTGCTCCTTGATATCCCGAATCGACTGGGTACCTGAGTCTTTGTCCGTATCAAGTGTGACCAGGCGGACCTTGACCTTCATCGGCGCAGCGAATGTCATGCCACGTTGGTGACATTCATCGACATCGTACTTGGGCGTACCAAGGTCATAGGATACGTACTCCATGGAGCAGGTATCACTAAAATCACGAATGGGAAAAACCGAGCGAAAAACTGACTCAAGTCCACTCTGCTTGCGTGCAGAAGCAGGAACGTCAGCTTGTAAAAAACGGGAATAGGAAGTTTTTTGAATATCGATCAGGTTTGGAATATCGATGATATTCGAAACCTTTGCGAAGTGCTTCCTGAGGAGCGGATTATTCGCAAACGAATAGGCCATGGTTTCTCCTTCGGGTCAAAATCAAAAGGCCGGTAAAAAAAAACTTTAGCACCCGCTGCAGGCCAGAGATTTCAGGATTTGACCAGATCATTACAAACAATCGGAAGGTCCCGAATCTCTACCAGAACGAGGGGTTCCAAACAACGAGAATAGCCAAGGCCGCACTGCGACCTTGGCTAATGCTCGACTATTAACTTAGATTTACTATTTCAGCTCCACGCCGGCGCCAGCTTCTTCAAGCTGCTTCTTGACATCTTCAGCTTCGGCTTTGGACACAGCTTCTTTAACCGCATTGGGGGCACCGTCAACCAGATCCTTGGCTTCTTTCAGGCCCAGCCCGGTAAGGGCACGAACGACCTTGATAACGTTGATTTTCTTCTCGCCGGCACTGGTAAGTATAACATCAAACTCGTCTTTTTCTTCTGCAACTTCTGCAGCAGGACCAGCAGCAGCAGCAACTGCTACTGGCGCAGCCGCTGAAACACCAAACTTTTCTTCCAGTTCCTTCACAAATTCAGACATTTCAAGAACGGTCATGTTCTCTAGAAATTCAACAACTTGCTCTTTAGTTACTCCAGCCATTTTTTCCTCCGTAAGATATATGTAGCGATGTTTTTTTAAAGTTTAAGTAGCGCAGGTCAAGCAGCCTTATTTTGACCAATGGCATTTAATACCTGAACCAACGAACGTGGAATTGCTGCCAGTGTACCAACAAAGTTGGATGCCGGTGCATTCATTGAAGCAAGAGCCTTTGCCAACAGTTCTTCGCGACTCGGCAGATCAGCAAGGGCATTAATATCTGCTACGGTCAGCAGCTTGCCACCAAGAACTCCTGCCTTTAACTCAAAGGCCTGAACATCCTTGGCAAACTTGCTTAGAATCTTGGCTGGTGCAACCGGATCAGCACCCGCCAGGGCAATAGCGGTAGGTCCGGCACAAAAGCTCTGCAGAGGTTCAGCAGAAGTACCCTTGGCCGCCAACTTAATCAGATTGTTTTTAACAACCCGATACTCCACCCCGGCCTGAGTTAATTCACGCCGTAGTCTGGTTGCCTGATCAACGTTAATACCTCGATAATCAGCCAGAAAACTGGCATCAGTCTCAGCAAAACGCTTTGCCAGCTCTTGAACAACCTGTTCCTTTTCTGTTCTGTTCATTCACTCTCCTCCTTTCTTTAAGATCGTGGGAATTTTATATCCCGACCAAGTCAGCTTGAGGGAGAGCGGTGACCCGTTGTCACAGCACCCTGCAGCCTCGGCAGGTGGAAAAACCATTAAATGCACTAATGCATACCTGCTGTCTTTGACTTAGAGTCTGTGTTATTTAATCATTGCCTGAAGCGCTGGGATGTCGAGATGGATACCAGGACCCATCGTGCTGGATAATGACATTTTCTTCAGATAAATACCCTTGGAGGTGGAAGGCTTTGCCTTCACCAGAACATCAAGAAGAGACAAAATATTTTCTTTTAGTTTATCTGCATCAAAGGACACCTTGCCAACCGGAGCGTGGACAATACCAGCTTTTTCAACCCGGTATTCAATCTTTCCTGACTTTGCTTCCTGCACAGCACGGGACAGATCCATGGTGACGGTACCAACCTTCGGGTTGGGCATCAGGCCACGCGGACCGAGCAGACGACCGATCTTGCCAACGACACCCATCATGTCCGGGGAAGCGATAGCGGTATCGAAATCGAACCAACCACCCTGAATTTTTTCAGCGAGGTCATCAGCACCAACGTAGTCAGCTCCGGCAGCTTCAGCTTCCTGAGCTTTTTCACCCTTGGCAAACACCAGAACCCTGACTGTTTTACCTAATCCATTAGGCAAAACGTGGGCTCCGCGCACCATCTGATCAGCTTTACGCGGATCGACACCAAGGCGCACGCTGATTTCGACGGTTTCGTCGAACTTGGCGAAAGCCGTTTTTTTCAACAGCTCCAAGGCTTCATCGATGCCATAGGTTTGGGTACGATCTACGAGGTCTTTTGAACTTTTAATATTCTTACCAGTTGCCATCTTTTTTCACTCCACTACTCGCCATTTCAGGCGATTTCAATTCCCATACTGCGAGCCGTACCCTCGATAATCCGCACCGCAGCATCTTCAGAAAACGCATTAAGGTCAGGCATCTTCAGACGAGCAATTTCAAGGACCTGATCGCTGGTAACTTTCCCAACCTTGTCTTTGTTGGGAACACCGGAACCCTTTTTGAGGCTGGCTGCCCGCAACAATAGAACCGCTGCCGGCGGGGTCTTAGTGATAAACGAAAAAGAACGATCTGCAAAAACCGTAATAACAACAGGAATAATCAAACCATCCTGATCCTGGGTTTTGGCATTGAACGCCTTACAGAACTCCATAATATTGACACCATGCTGACCGAGTGCCGGACCTACCGGTGGCGAAGGGTTTGCTTTACCAGCAGGGATCTGCAGTTTAATCTGTCCTACAACTTTCTTGGCCATTACCGACTCCTTAAACGTCCAAAACCTTTACCCCAGCGACACTCAACTGGTTTTTTCGACTTGAATAAATTCCAATTCGACCGGGGTGACCCGACCAAAAATACTAACCATTACTTTCAGCGTCCCACGCTCGGGCCTGACATCTTCAACAATGCCGGTAAAATTCAGGAAGGGACCATCAACAACCCGCACGGTTTCCCCGACATCAAATTCTACCTTGGGCTTGGGCTTTTCGACACCCTCAACCATTCGGTTGGTAATCTTGGCAACTTCTTCTTCGGGAATTGCCGGCGGATTAACCCCGCCACCGACAAATCCGGTTATTTTAGCTGTTCCGGTAACCACATGCCAGGTCTCGTCGTTCAACTCCATCTTAACCAGGATGTAACCGGGAAAGAATTTTCGGGTTGAGGTTTTGCGCTCGCCCTTGCGCATCTCAACGACCGTTTCTGAGGGTATCAGAATCTCTTCAAATAGATCTTCAACTCCAGCAGAACGAATTCGTTCTTCGAGGCTTAGCTTCACCTTATTTTCATAACCAGAATAAGTGTGTACGCCGTACCATTTCATTGCCATGAAAAAGCCTTTTACTCCCGTCAGCCCAGAACCACCTGGATCAGGCGCGAGAGAATCATATCAATAGCTCCCAGATAAACTGCACAGAAGATGACAACTACAATGACAACCATGGTTGAACCATAGGTATCTTTTTTCGATGGCCAAGTAACTTTTTGTAACTCTGCTTTTACATTGCCCAAAAATGTGTTCAGTTTACCAGTCATTTTTCCGTCAGCCTCACTGGGTGGAGCTTATTTAAAAAGTGGCAGGCCAGGAGGGATTCGAACCCCCAACACCCGGATTTGGAATCCGGTGCTCTAGCCATTAGAGCTACTGGCCTGCAGAGAACCAGGGCAGCTTGTAAGCAAGCTACTTGGTTTCCTTGTGAGCTGTATGGCGCTTACAGAAGCGACAGTACTTGTTAAACTCCAGTTTGTCCGGAGTGTTTTTCTTGTTCTTTGTTGTTGTATAGTTACGGCGCTTGCACTCGGTGCAGGCAAGGGTGACAATGTCACGCATAATAGCTACCTCGTAAAATCCCTCCCGAGCAAATCGGGAGGGATCAGTTCAGCTTGATTCTTAAGGTTGTTACTCAATCACTTCACTGACAACGCCGGCGCCGACTGTGCGGCCACCTTCGCGGATCGCAAAGCGCAACTCTTTGTCCATCGCAATCGGGGTGATCAGATCAACCGTCATGGCGATGTTATCACCCGGCATGACCATCTCAACGCCTTCCGGCAGTTCAACTATTCCGGTCACGTCAGTGGTA
>JAWOFG010000121.1:0-18312 GCA_046482365.1 Pelovirga sp.
TAGGCTTCGGTTGTACAGGATCAAGACAATATATCATGTGAAGCGGTGCCGGTTTTGACCGGCTTCATTTGTTTTTTTTGGGGGTTAGAAGATCGGCAGATTGTTTGTTGGGGCGTCGCCAAGCGGTAAGGCACCGGATTTTGATTCCGGCATTCCCAGGTTCGAATCCTGGCGCCCCAGCCACTTTACAATTTTCGTTGACCGGTTGTTCAGCCGGGATTCGAAGCGCAGCGAACGCTGACTGAATGTCAGGAGAGCGGCCATGGATGGCCGCGGCAGTGAGCGCAGGGGAGCCGACGCAGGAGCCGCCGTGATGGCGGTGACGAAGTGGGCGAATCCTGGCGCCCCAGCCACTTTACAAGGCTTAAAGGTTTCGACACAAGTTGATATGGAAGAAGGGTTTTTGATTCGTGGGAATGATCAAAGTTTTTACCGGCAACTCCAATGAGCCCCTGGCTCATGATATCTGCCGCCACCTCTCGGTAAATCTCGGCAACGCCAAGGTCAAGACCTTCTCTGACGGAGAAGTTCTGGTTGAAATCAATGATAACGTGCGTGGCCGCGATGTCTACGTTATTCAGTCAACCTGCTCCCCGGCGAACAACAATCTGATGGAATTACTGGTCATGACTGACGCTTTGAAACGTGCCTCGGCGGCGCGCATTAATGCGGTTGTGCCTTATTTCGGTTACGCCCGCCAGGATCGCAAGGTTGCTCCACGAGCGCCGATTACTGCCAAGCTTGTTGCTGACCTGTTGTCTGTTGCAGGAATCGATCGTTTGTTGACGATTGATCTACATGCTGGCCAGATTCAGGGATTTTTTGATATCCCCGTCGATCATCTATACGCCGCGCCGGTGATGCTTGAAGAAATCCGGCGTCTGAATCTGGGTGAGTTGGTGATCGTTTCGCCCGATGCCGGGGGTACCGAACGTGCGCGCGCTTTTGCCAAACGTCTCGATGCCGGACTGGCTATTATCGACAAGCGTCGCAGTGGACCTAATGTCTCTGAAGTCATGCATATTATTGGAGATGTTAAAGGTAAGGTCTGTGCAATTGTCGATGACATGATCGATACTGCCGGTACCCTTTGTACTGCTGCGACGGCATTGCAGGCTCAGGGAGCAACAGCGGTTTATGCTTTCGCGACCCATGGGGTATTGTCCGGCCCGGCGTTGGAGCGGATTGACGAAAGTCCGCTTAAAAAGGTTTTTGTTACTGATACCATTCCGATTCAGGAAAAACTGAACAAGTGTGACACCCTGCAAGGGGTGTCGGTCAGTTACCTGCTGGCTGAAGCGATTCGCCGCATCCACAATGCGGAATCGGTCAGCTCGTTGTTTGTATAAAAAATAAAGATGTAATTAGCGCATACGAATAAATAACCAATTTTTTGCGGAGGACGAATAGATGGCTGAAGTAGTTTTGGAAGTAGAAGCACGCGAGAATGCAGGCAAGGGCTTTGCGAGGAGATTGAGGGCTGCAGGAAAGGTCCCTGCAGTGGTCTATGGCAAGGGGATGGATACGACTATGATTGCGGTCGACCCGAAGGCACTGCAAAAGGCGGTATCGGGCGAAGGCGGCTGGAACACCCTGTTGACTCTGTCCGGGGCCGGACTCGACAAGAAGATTGTTGTGCTGCGGGACGCCCAGATCCATGCACTGCGCCGTGACATGCTCAGTGTCGACCTCCATGCGATTAACCTCAAGGAACTGGGGTTATTCATGGTGCCGGTCAACCTTGTGGGGATTTCCAAGGGGCAGAAGATGGGTGGCTCAACCCAGTTAATCAGAAAAGAACTTGAGGTTAGCTGTCTGCCGACCGCGGTACCGCAGTCGATCGACATCAATGTTGAGGCCTTGGAGATTGGTGACACGATCCATATCGAGGAGCTGGAGGCTCCCGCCGGCGTTTATTTTGTTCACGAGGTAGATTTTACAGTTGTTACAGTTGTCGCGCCGACGGTTGAGAAGGTAGATGAGGAAGAGGGCGAAGAAACCTCTGAAGTTGCAGCGCCGACAGAAGACTGATCAGCGGGCGGCTGGATAAGTGAAGCTTCTGGTTGGCCTTGGCAATTGTGGTTCTGAATACGCTGCGACCCGACACAACATCGGTTTTATGGTGGCAGAGCAGGTTTCCGCGCGTTTTGGAATCGCTCTGAAAAAAAAAGGCTACCAGGGGATATACGGGGTTGGGGCGGTTGCCTCACAGCAAACCACCATTATTCTCCCCCAGACCTATATGAACCGCAGTGGCGCCTGTGTCCATGCTGCCAGCACTGCACTGAACGTTGATCCTGCTGATATTGTCGTGATTTACGACGATCTCGATCTACCCTTCGGGCGGCTGAAGATCAGCAAGGAAGGTGGCCACGGCGGCCACAACGGGATTCGCGATATTATCAGCGCCCTGGGATGCCGCGATTTTGTTCGTCTGCGTATCGGCATTGGTAAGCCGGAACATGGAGATGTAACCCGTCATGTGCTCGGTACTTTTAACTCCGCAGAACGCATCGGGTTGCCTGTCATGGTAGCGACAGCAGCAGATGCCGCAGAATTGATTATCGCCGGCGGGGTAACTGCCGCCATGAATAAATTTAACGGTTTCAATCTGGAAGACAATCTTTAAACCCTTATCAGACGAAAGAGGCGAGACGAATGCAACTGCAAGCATGGGCCCCCATACTCGGGGTGATTGGTTTTGTGATCGCGCTGTTGATCTACAACAACGTCAAAGCACAACCTGTGGGTAACGACAGGATGCGTGAGATATCTGAGGATATCCACAAAGGTGCCATGGCCTTTTTGAATCGCGAGTATCGCGCTCTGGCCATTTTTATTGTGGTGGTTTTTGTATTGATTGCCGTTGCCATGAGCATCCACAGTGCTCTGGCCTTTGTTGGCGGTGCTGTATGTTCCATGACCTGCGGGTTCATTGGCATGAAGGCAGCGACCCGGGCCAATGTCAGAACATCTGAAGCAGCCCGTGCCCACGGTCAGGCTCGTGCGTTGGAAGTTTCGTTCAACGGTGGTGCGGTTATGGGTCTGGCTGTTGCCTCCCTGGGTCTGGTTGGGGTTGGTATCGCTTACATTTTTTATGGCGGCGACATTGAAAGTGCTAAACATATCAGTGGCTTTGCCATGGGTGCCTCATCCATTGCTCTGTTCGCTCGGGTTGGTGGTGGTATCTATACCAAGGCTGCTGATGTCGGTTCTGACCTGGTGGGGAAGATCGAGGCCGGCATTCCCGAAGACGACCCGCGTAACCCCGGTGTTATTGCTGATAACGTCGGCGACTGCGTTGGCGACACCGCTGGTATGGGTGCCGATATTTTTGAATCCTATGTTGGCTCCATTATCGCAACCATGGCTATTGCTGCTGCAGCCAGTCCGCTGTTGCTTACCAAGCTTGGCTCCGGCGCCAATGTTCAGGCTGCAGCCATGCTGCTGCCGTTAGCTCTGGCGATGATCGGTCTGGTCTTTTCGGTCATCGGTATTTTCTCGATGCGTTTCCTCAAGTCAATGGATCCGGCCAAGGCCCTGCACTATACAACCTTTGTTGCCGCTGGTGGTTTCCTGGTTGCGGCATTCATCTACATCAAAGCTGCCGGGCTTAATACCGGTATCTTTTGGGCCATCCTTATCGGCAGTCTGGCCGGCATCGCGATTGGTCAGATTACCGAATACTACACTGCCCGTGGCCCGGTAAAACGGATTGCTGAAGCCAGCAAGACCGGTCCGGCAACCAACATTATCCATGGCCTGGCTATTGGGCTTGAATCAGCGGTTCTGCCGGTACTGATCATTGCTTTTGCTATCTTTGTTGCCAACGCTTTTGCCGGTCTCTATGGTATCGGCATCGCTGCGGTCGGCATGCTGGCGACGGTTGGTGTCACCATGACAGTTGATGCCTACGGCCCGATCGCTGATAATGCCGGTGGCATCTCGGAAATGGCTGGTCTGGGGCCGGATGTGCGTAAAATCACTGACGGGCTCGATGCCATCGGTAACACCACTGCCGCAATCGGTAAAGGTTTTGCTATCGGTTCTGCTGCCTTAACCGCACTGGCGCTGTTTTCTGCCTATGCAACAACGGTCGGCCTTGAAACAATCAACTTGATTGAACCGATGGTGGTTATCGGTCTGTTGATTGGTGGTTCCCTGCCGTTTTTGATCGGCGCCATGACCATGACCAGCGTAGGCCGTGCAGCCGGCGCTATGGTCGATGAAATCCGTCGTCAGTTCCGGGAGATTCCCGGTTTGCTGGAAGGCAAGGAAGGGGCCAGGCCTGATTCCCAGAGGTGTATCGATATCTCGGCCAAGGCAGCCTTGAGGGAGATGATCCTTCCTGGTGTGGTCGCTGTTACAGCGCCGGTGCTGGTTGGCTTCCTGCTCGGCAAAGAAGCCCTTGGCGGCATGCTGGCCGGTGCAACCCTGGCCGGTGTGCTGTTGGCGCTGTTCATGTCCAACGGTGGCGGTGCCTGGGATAACGCCAAAAAATATATTGAAAGTGGTCAGCTTGAAGGCGAAGGAAAAGGCGGCGAAGCGCATGCTGCTGCGGTTATTGGTGATACCGTCGGTGATCCGCTGAAAGACACCTCCGGGCCGTCAATGAACATCCTGATCAAGCTGATGAGTGTCGTGTCGCTGGTTATTGCACCGCTGCTCATCTGACCAGTACCAACAACAGATAGATGATCTGATAGCCGGAGCGCATGCTTCGGCTATCAGTTTTTTGAGGGTAAAAAACATGGGTTTTAAATGTGGAATAGTTGGTCTTCCTAATGTTGGAAAATCGACCATATTCAATGCGATTACTGCTGCCGGAGCTGAATCTGCCAACTATCCTTTTTGTACCATTGAACCGAATGTCGGCATGGTGGCCGTTCCTGATCCGCGCCTGGACGAACTGGCCATACTGGTGAAGCCCAAAGAGATTGTGCCGACGGTGATGGAGTTTGTTGATATCGCCGGTTTGGTAAAAGGAGCCAGTCGTGGTGAAGGCTTGGGGAATCAGTTCCTGGGGCATATCCGTCAGGTTGATGCCATTGCCCATGTCGTGCGTTGTTTTGAAGATGACAACGTTGTTCATGTTGATGGCAGCATCGATCCGTTGCGCGATATCGAAGTGATTCAGACCGAACTTAATCTCGCTGATCTGGACAGCGTCGACAGACGTATTCAGCGTAGCAGCAAACAGGCCAGAAGCGGTGATAAAAAGCTGCAGGCCGAGGTTGCGGTCCTTGAAAAAATTGCCAAAGCCCTCAATCAGGGATTGCCGGCGCGTTCGGTGGTTCTTGAAAAGGATGAACAACTGCTGATCAGAGATCTTCATCTGATCACGGTTAAACCGGTTCTGTATCTCGCCAATGTCGCCGAGGATGATCTTGCCGGCACGCACCCTTTTGTCGCCCAGGTGCGTGAGCATGCTGCAGCTGAAGGAGCAGAGATGCTGACTTTATGCGGTAAAATAGAGGCGGAAATCGCCGAACTGGATATCGATGAAAAGGCCGACTTTCTGTCAGAGTTAGGTCTTGAGAGTTCGGGGCTTGACCGGATGATTCACGCCGGCTATCGCTTGTTAGGTCTGATCACCTATTTTACTGCCGGGCCAAAAGAAGTGCGGGCCTGGACTGTGTCCGACGGGGCAACGGCGCCACAGGCGGCCGGGGTGATTCACAGTGATTTTGAAAAGGGCTTTATCCGGGCTGAGGTCACCGCCTATCAGGACTACGTCAGGTCCGGTGGCGAAACAGGTGCCAGGGAAAAGGGACTGTTGCGTCTCGAGGGGAAGAATTATCGGGTGGTAGATGGTGACGTAATGCATTTTCGTTTTAATGTCTGATGCCATTACAAGGATAAAAGTACTTGTAATAGCGTAAGTTGCGTGATAAAAACTTTGGTTCTGCGGATTCATGGTGAATCTGCACCATTCCTTGCTCCGGGGTGTGCCCGGGGCTGTTAATCCGAAAGGGGTAAATGCTCAATGAGAAATTATGAGTCACTTTACATCGTTCATCCTGAGGTTGTTGGCGACGAGCTGACGGCACTGGTGGACAAATTCCAGAAAATTCTCAGCGATCAAGAAGCTGAGGTTGTCAAACTGGACAACTGGGGTGTACGTAAGCTTGCTTATCCGATTAAAAAGGTTGAGCGCGGCAATTACATCCAGATACTGTTCAGTGCCGGACCAGAGGTTGTGGCCGAGTATGAACGTCGTCTCAGGTTGGATGAGCAAATTCTGCGCTTTCTGACCGTGCGCCTGGAGCGCGATTTCACTACAGAAGTTGCTGAACCAACTGAACATGTTAGTGCTGACGACGATGATGATGACGATCTCGAAAACGATGACGAAGAATAACGACAACAACTGATTCAGGAGAATATAGTATGGCTAGTGAAAATCCAGGACGTCCCGGTTCCCCTGCTCCGCGTCGCCGCTTCGGACGCCGCAAAATTTGCCGTTACTGTGCGGACAAGGGTGCAAAAATTGACTACAAAGATGTCGACAGCTTGCGTTACTACCTGTCGGAGCGTGGCAAGATCGTGCCCCGTCGGATTTCGGGCACCTGTGCGACCCATCAGCGCCATATTGCCGATGCGATCAAAAATGCCCGGCAGGTTGCTCTGTTGCCCTATACCAACTCACATTCAGTGTGATTGGGCCTGACAGGGAGCTGATCCACGATCCGCACCGATCATCATACGTTTAAGCTACGGAGAAAATAGATGAATACAGATGTGATTCTGCGAGAAAATGTCGATGGCCTTGGGACCATCGGCGATATCATTAGTGTAAAGGCTGGTTATGCCAGAAACTATCTGGTGCCTCAGGGGCTGGCCCACCTGGCTGATGCCCGTAATGTGAAAGCGCTTGAACATCAGAAGCGTCAACTTGCACGTAAACTGGAAAAGGTAACCAACGATGCCAACGCCCTCAAGGCGCGGATTGAGAAGGTGACCTGCAGCTTTACCCAGCGCGCCAGCGAAGAAGGCAAGCTGTTTGGCTCGGTGACCTCCATGGATTTAGAAGCCAAGCTGGCTGATGCCGGAATCAGTATCGACCGCAAAAAAATTCAACTTGGTGAACCGATCAAGACCCTTGGTGAACATCTGGTCAACATCAAGCTGGATGCCGGGGTTGTTGCTGAACTCAAGGTTGTGGTTGCGCCGGAAGAAGCCTGATCCCTGGCTGGTTAACATGTCATTGCGAATCAAGGCTGCAGGGTGCTTCCCCGGCGGCCTTTTTTCGTCTATGCTGGTGACGTTGTTGCGGGGCTGGTTAAACAGCGCATGATGTCTGGATGGTTTGATCAGTGAAAGCGGGGCTGTCATGCTGATGATGAAATGTCCAAAATGTCAGAACTACATTCGCTCAGCCTTGCTTGCTGAGTTAAAGGTGATCGTTTGTGACCAGTGCCAGACGCAGGTTCCGGTTAACAATGTCCTGATCTCTTCCAATGGTTTTACC
Organism: Pelovirga sp.; assembly: GCA_046482365.1. Taxonomy (GTDB): domain Bacteria; phylum Desulfobacterota; class Desulfuromonadia; order Desulfuromonadales; family Geopsychrobacteraceae; genus Pelovirga. The sequence goes on from JAWOFG010000121.1 coordinate 7,472, forward strand.
TTTGAGCGCAATGATCTGCTCAAACGTTTTTATCGCTACCGTAAGCTTCTTGATGAGGTGATTGAAGAACGCAATACCATGAGCACCAAGGGCAGTGCTTCTGATGTGAGTCTGCGTAGTATCGAGAAGTTCATGTCGGTACTGCAGGGGATGATGGCCGGGGCCAGGGACCACTATCGTTGCGAGTTTGCTCAGCCCATCCCGGTCAAATTGCGCTATTTGCAACAGGAATGTGTTGGTACTATCTACAACATGAGCATGGATGGTGCCTGCATCGAAACTGCCGGAAGAAATCCGTTGCCACGGGTCAACGGGATTATCAGCCTCAGCTTTCAATTGCCGCAGCAGGATCAAACCCATGTGATCACTGGTGAAGTCTGCTGGACCCAGAAGGGGGAGAGCGACGGTAAGCGCGGACACCACTCAGGTGTACGCTTCACCTATCTGGATGAATCTTCCCGTGATGTTATCTGGCAATTTATTTCGACCATGGCACAACAGAAGCTGTCAACAGAACAAAATTAGCAGCCCACCCTGTTTTCATTTTTTACGGATATAAACAAGGGCGGGTATCTGTTCGCTGCCTCAGCTGTCCCTGACCGCTTCGCTGCCAGTTTTAATAGTCGATTCCCGCCGCTTGAATGCTTTTTATATCATGAGCATGGCAGGGGGTAACCCCGTATACCATGCCGCAGTGCGGGCAGGGATATTCCAGGGTTGTCATAGTGAAATTCTGATCACAACCACTACAGATGAGTTGAACCTCCTGCGGCAGACTGTAGTTGGAAAAACCCATCATCCGCAATTTGTCCACCACTTTTGCCCCATCTCCTGCCTGTCCTTGACAGCCATCGTGCATTATATTTCTCCTTAGCAATAACCAAATAACGGTTTTTTGGTCCACGGAATACACGGAACACACAGAATTCACGATTAGAATCTAAAAGATAAGCAAACTCATAGCGCAATCTGTTGTTGTCTTATCCTGAAAACCCTTGTGTTTTGGTGTTTTTCCGTGTTTTCCGTGGACAACAGTTTTTTCAGGATTAAAGCTGCTCCAACGTTTCACCGGACCGGATCCGGTTGCGTAACGCCAGAAGTTGATTGTCCATTTCTTCCAAGCGCTGCAGATTGCTGCGCTCTGCTTCGTTGGCCATAATGACCTTGGCAATGCCGCCGTTTTTGATCACCAGGCGGCGATCACCCATCAGTGCCAGAATCGGATCATGGGTCGCCATCAGGACGATCTTTTCTTCACGAATGAGCAGATTCAGTGCCTTTTTGCGATCAATCCCGGCATTTTCGATTTCGTCAATCAGGGCAATAGGAGATTTACTCAAAAAAGCCATATCAGCGATCATCAGTGCCCGCGACTGGCCACCACTTAAGGACGTAACCGGAGTGTCGGGACGAAACTGTTCGCCGGCCAACGCATTGGCCTGTTCCAGGATCTGGGCCACCTTCTCCCGGGGGTTGGTCACCAGACGACTTTCGGCATGCATCTGGATGAACTCTTCAGCGGTCAGATCCATGACAAAGTTCATGTTCTGCGACAATTGCGCCACCAGCTTGTGCTCGGTAGAAAAACGCCACTGACTGTCCGGGACTTGTTCGTTAATCAAGATTTTTCGTCCGGTCGGGGTATCCCCCTGGGCAACCCATTCGATGTCTGCCAGCAGCCGGCTTTTGCCCGATCCGGTGGGGCCGACAATGCAGGTGACTTCTCCCGGCTGCAGGATCAGTTCAAAGTCTTCCGCTTCGCCCGATTTGTTGCGTCCGCCGATAATGGTCAGGGACTCGACTTTGTCGAGGGGTTTGCGCAGGGCCAGCATGCCGTTCAGAAAATCATCGAGACTGCGCTGAAGTTGAGCACGGCTCAGGCCCAGATCCTCAAGCAGATCGGGGTTGAGCTGATCCAGGTAGTTTTCGAGGCTGTTGTTGTTAGCCGCAATCGTCAGGCCAAACGAGGTGATAAAATCCTCAATATAAGGGTGCTCAGCCAGAGTCGCGGTCAACGGCTGTTGGTACAGTTCGGTCAGTCTCATTATTTGTCCTCCATCTCCATCTTGCGGACATTGCCGGTTTGATATTCATCGCCAATCCGGGTTTCCCCGAGACAGTAGGAACACAGGGCGGCCGGCATGGAAAACCGCAGGGTTTTACCTTTTAATGTGTCGATGTTGGAGGCGGTTTCAAACAGGCTGGTCAGTTCAAAAGCGCCCTGACCGGAGATGCCATTGATGTTCATAATGACGGCGCCGGGGTTAACCTGTTTGACGCGGGAGGCAAAGACCTCGCGCTCAGCCTGGGAGACGATATCGCCCTTGGTGATGACGACGATATCGGCAGATTTCAGCATCGGGCCGATTTTGCGCGGCGTATTGACCCCACTTAAGTTATCGATAACGCAAATGGCGGTAATGTCGTTGATGTGGGGAGAACAGCGGTTACACAACCCGGCACTTTCACTGATCAGGTATTCGCAGTCGTTTTCCCGGCCCCAGGTTACACAGGCTTCAATGTTGCTGACAAAATAGTGATCAGGGCACAGGGCGCCGGAGAGCCCTTTTTTTACCAGCACCCCTTTTTTGGCATAGAGGGTGTCATCGTCGGTCAGCAGGCAGTCGAACTTGACCACCCCGATCTTGCGTTGACGTTGCTGCAGTGCTTCAATAACCCGCAGGATAACCGAGGTTTTGCCGGCTGACGGTGGGCCGGAAACGGTTAAAAATCGCATATTAAACTCCTTCAGTAAGCTCAAGAGCCTCTTCAAAGATCTGGTTGGTGTCATGGATCAGGGCGCCGATGTCGTGCTGGTAGATGTAATCCCAGCCGATCCATTTCCACGGATAACGGCCTTCCAGTTTATTGTCAACCAGGGGGTTGAGGGACGGGAACAGGCCTTTGTGGGCTAGTATCTCTCCGACCTCTCGACCACTTAAAAATTCGGCAATGGCGCGGGTCTTGTTCAGGGTAGAGCGTTTGGTCAGCATGAATATCGGGCTGACCACTGCACCGTCCTTCGGCCAGATGATTTCAAGCCCTTTAACCATCCGCGCCATCTTGGTAAAGAAGTAGGGCATGATGGTGACGTAGGGTTTGGCTTCAGTTACCCGCTTGGCGTTCTTGACCATCTGTGACGGATGCATTGACTTCAGCATGGAGCGTCCGAGTTTTTTGACGCCCTCTTCACCGTGCTCTTTATGAATCGCCAGGAGGATGGCGTTGAACAGGTCAAAGTCGCCGACCGGCAGGGCAACCTGCTGGGCAAATTCCGGTTCGAGCAGGTCTGCCCAGGTGCGCGGAATCGGTAGATCCCCACGTACATCATGGTTGACCATGAAGACCGCAGCAACGGCGGCAACGATCGAATAATCCCCCTTGGGATCACGGATATCAAGGCCTTCAAAGTCCCGGTTGACCTCTTTACCACAGATGTCCTTAAAAACGCCCTGATCTTTGAACCGGCCAATGGTCCGGTGATCGAAGAAGGTTTCAAACCCGGCAGAAATAAAGATATCGGGGAGCTTCCCGGCATCTTCAATGCCGCGGATATTGTCGGCAATCCAGTCGGCCCCAACGGAAGCTGCTTCGAGTTTGTAGCTGACTTTGTGACCGGTTTCCCCGCTAAAGTCTTCGATAAACGCATCAAAGCTTTCCAGTAACGGTAACCGTACCGGGCAGGGCAGCAGTCCGGCAACCCGGATATCGCCCAGGTCGTGGTCGGTTTTTTTCATGGTGATATCCGCCTGATGGGTATTCAAAGCGATCTGGTCACGTAGCAGAGCGAGAAAATTGTCGAGATCATAATGTTTCATCGTCACCGCCCGCTCCAGTTTCAAGAAGGGAGCAATAGCGTTGCGCTGTTTTTCGTTACGCAGATTTTCAAACCCATTGGCAACAAATACATCAAGGGTTTCGGGCCAATTGTCGAGGATCTCTTTAATGGTCATGTCCTTGGTCAGTTGTGGTGTCATTGATTATTCTCCTTGGTAGATGTCGGACTACTATAAGGGCTGCCGGGAAGTAATTAAATTGACTCAGGTCAAGAAGGAAATATTTTTTGCCCACTGCAGCGAATTAAACTAATTGGGATGTTTTTGGGTTTTTTGTCAGGTTTTGATCTGTATCAATTTTTTGCAGAAGTTTTTGCGGCAGTGTTACCCGCAAGCAACATGAGACATCGGTCAATAACAACGAACAACAACCCATCACCCCAAAAGGAGTCCGTCTTATGAGTATGTTCTGTTATCAGTGTCAGGAGACAGCAAAGGGAACCGGCTGCACCGTCGCCGGCGTTTGCGGCAAAAAAGAGGATACCGCCGGTCTGCAGGATCTGCTGGTCTTCACCCTGAAAGGACTGGCTGTCGTCGCCGAAGAAGCAAAGAACCAGAACAAGCTGGATCCGGCCATCGGGCTGTTTATCTGCCAGAGCTTTTTTGCCACCATTACCAATGCCAACTTTGATAATGCCCGCTTCGTTGCCCTGATCAAGGCAGCTATCTCCAAACGCGATGCCCTGAAACTGGCCATCGGCTACAGCAGTGATCTTGATGCGATCAACTGGAACGGCCCCGAGAGCGATTACGCTGCCAAGGCCGCCGAGGTCGGTGTATTGTCCCAGCCCAACGAAGATGTGCGCTCCCTGCGTGAGCTGCTGATCTATGGTCTCAAAGGCATGGCGGCCTATGCCGATCACGCGGCCGTGCTTGGGTTTGAAAAGCCCGAAATCTACGACTTCATGGTATCCGCCCTAGCCTCGACCACCCGTGACTTAAGCGTTGACGAGATGGTCGGTCAGGTCCTGAAGTGCGGTGAGGTCGCAGTCACCACCATGGCTCTGCTGGATCAGGCCAATACCACCACCTACGGCAATCCGGAAATCACCACGGTGAATCTGGGCGTGCGCAACAACCCCGCTATTCTGATCTCTGGCCATGATCTTAAAGACATGGAAGAGCTGCTCAAACAGACCGAAGGCACCGGGGTCGATGTCTATACCCACAGCGAAATGCTGCCGGCCAACTATTATCCAGCCTTCAAGAAATATGATCATTTCGTCGGCAACTACGGCAACGCCTGGTGGCTGCAGGACAAGGAATTCACCTCCTTTAACGGCCCGATCCTGATGACCACCAACTGTATTACCCCGGTCAAGGAAGCCTACAAGGATCGCATCTACACCTCCGGCATGGCTGGTTGGCCGGGCGCAACCCATATTGCGGATCGTCCCGAAGGTGGAGCCAAGGACTTTTCGGAGATCATCGCCAAGGCCAAAACCTGTGCCGCTCCGACCGAGATTGAGACCGGTACTATCGTTGGTGGTTTTGCCCATGCCCAGGTCATGGCCCTGGCTGACAAGGTGGTTGACGCCGTCAAGTCAGGCGCCCTCAAGCGTTTTGTCGTCATGGCCGGCTGTGACGGCCGTCAGCCCGGCCGTAATTACTTCACTGAAGTCGCAGAAGCATTGCCGAATGATACTGTCATTTTGACCGCCGGTTGTGCCAAGTACCGTTACAACAAGCTCAACCTTGGTGACATCGGTGGCATCCCGCGAGTTCTCGATGCCGGTCAGTGTAATGACTCTTACTCCCTAGCTTACATCGCCCTGCAACTCAAGGAAGTGTTCGGTCTGGAAGATATCAACGATCTGCCGATTTCTTACGATATCGCCTGGTATGAGCAGAAAGCCGTCGTCGTGCTCCTCGCCCTGCTTGCATTAGGGGTAAAGCACATCCGTTTGGGACCGACATTGCCGGCCTTTTTGTCACCGAACGTCGCCAAGGTGCTGGTGGAAAACTTCGACATCAAGCCGACGGGTGATGTCGCCGGCGATGTTGCTGCGATTATGGCCGGTAACTGATCGATAAAAATGCTAGGTCATGCTGGGTCCTGAGCTAAGTTGCCAGGCCTGACCAGCTGTCAGCAAAAAAGGGAGTCGGCATCTTATTCCGGCTCCCCTTTTTTAATGATATCGACCGTGATACGGCAGTAGCTCTGTTTGTCGGCTCCATTCAGGGATTGGTGATGCAGTCACTACTGGTCGATAATCTCGATCAGTAGTGGATTGAGGCCCCGCAGATGTTCGCCTTTATCATAGGCGGACTAACCACTGATCACCTTAAGCAGCAGGAGAAAAATCAGTGAGTCTTAAAAGCAAAAATCGCCTCAGCCGCAAACAATGGCTATTCCTCTTGCTTACCATGTCCTTGTTGCTCGTGTGGGTCGGATATCATGCTGCGGCAAGAATTCAAAACACTCTGAACCCTCCAGCACCGGAACCGACCCCTCCCCTGGCGGTTGCCACTCTGAAGCTTGAGCCGACCAACTTTATTCTCTCGGGGCGATTTCCAGGCTCGATTGTAGCTGAAAATCACATCATCCTTCAAAGCCGCATTACCTCTCAAATCCTGACGATGCCGGCTCGCTCCGGTAATGCTGTCAATCAGGGTGATACATTGATCCTCCTCGATCAAACAGAGTTAAACCAGGAGCTTGAACGCCTCAAGGCTGCAGCCAAGGCACTTGAAGTGGAACGTGACCTGGCCGAAAGACAATTCCGGCGCAAGCAACTCCTGGTTGAAAAAAATGCCATATCGGTCGAACAGTTTGAGGAGGTTCGTGCCAGAGTTGACATCCTTCGGGCCAGTGTTGAGGAAAACCGGCAGGCACAGCAGGTGGTCACTACCCGTCTGGGATACGCAACCCTTTCAGCTCCATTTGCCGGCATTGTGGGCGAGCTTTTGGTTCTGCCTGGAGAGATGGCTGCGCCGGGACGACCCCTGCTTGAATTGATCAACACGGACAATCTGAAAGTTGTGTTCTCCATTCCGCAGCAGGATCTGCCTGCCATCGCCACAGGTAGCCGTGCGAAAATTCACATTTCCGCATTAAATCATGACACCGAGGGCCGTCTTGACCGGGTACACCCTGGTTTGCAACCACCGGGACGTGCGGCACAGGCAGAAATTTTCCTGACCGAAAAGATTCCGGGACTGATGCCGGGGATGGGGGTCAGGGTTCGACTGGTACGAGACGAATGGGATCAAGTTCTGACCATTCCACTCAGTGCATTGCATGGCGATGGTACAGATCCCCACGTATTTATCTTTGACGGTGAGATGGCGCGCCGACGTCAGGTCGTCACCGGGCCGCGCAGCGGAGCAATAGTCGTCATTACAAGCGGCTTGCAGGCCGGTGAGCGGATCATCACAACTCCCCACCCGCAGCTCGCTGATGGTCGTACCGTGCTTGGAACAGAACAATGACAGCTTTACCAGGCTGGGTCTTAAGTCATCGACACGCCGTCCTGGCCCTACTGGTGGTGGTGATGATTCTTGGTTTTGAGGCACGGCAACAATTACCGGTACAGCTGTTTCCCGATACCGACCCACCCATGGTCACGGTCATTACTTCGTATCCAGGCATGGCGGCTGAAGATGTCGCAGAACACTTAAGCAAGCTGCTGGAAGAAGAGTTTGCCGGTATTGACGGGGTGCTCAGTATCCGTTCCCGAAGCCAGGAAGGGTTATCGGTCGTAGAGGTTGAATTTCACTACGGCAACTCAAGCACGATCGGTGCCGTTGAAATTCAGAATGCCATCAACAGGATTCGTGCGACCTTGCCGCAAACCATGGGCGAACCCCAGATTCAAGAGTTTTCATCGACTAATCGTCCGATTATGACCCTGGCCTTGACCAGCTCGACAAAATCCCTTGTGGAACTTCGCGAAGTGGCCGAAAACCGCATCCGTGACCAGCTCAGCCTCGTTCCCGGAGTCGCCGCAGTCGATATTATCGGGGCCAATCGACGCCAACTTGAAGTCCAGCTTCAGCGTGACAAACTTTACAACCACGGCGTCTCTCAGGAGCAGGTTCTCGGCGTCCTTAAGGGGTGGAACTTAACCGCTGCAGGCGGGCGTATCGACCAAGGCGGACGCGAATCAGTTGTTCGCTTCGACACCCCGTTGAGCGACGTTGAGGATGTCGAGAATCTGATTTTAGTTCGCCAGGGGGAACAGCTGCTGCGCCTCAAGGATGTCGCAGCCGTTCAGTTTACCCCGGAGGAGCCACGTTCAGCCTATCGCCATAATGGTGTCGCCGCGATTGCCGTGCAGATTCTCAAACCGGATGAAGCGAACACGGTTGAGGTAGCTGACCGTTTGTTTGCCGTTCTGGATGAATTACGCGCCGACGACCCACAGATCCATTTTGCCGTCGCCGAGGATCAATCCGCGTTCACCCGTATCGTTATTAACAGTATGACAGGAACGGTCGCCGGCGCCATCCTCCTGACTGTCCTGGTGGTTCTGCTGTTCCTCGGCGATGCGCGTCAGGCACTGATCGTTGCCGCTGCGATTCCGGTCACTTTTCTCATCAGTTTCGCCCTGATGCAGTTGGGCGACCTTGAGCTCAACATGGTCACTATGTCAGCGATTATTCTGGCCATCGGCCTGCTGGTTGATGACAGTATTGTGGTGCTGGAAAATATCCACCGCTACCTGGAACAGGGATTATCCGCAAAAACGGCCGCCATTAAAGGAACGGCTGAAATCCTGATCCCGAGCAGCGGCGGGACGATCACCACCTTGGCGGTATTGGTCCCGTTGACGCTGCTGGGAGGATTCATCGGTGCCCTTTTTCAACCCCTGGCGCTGACCCTGATCTTTGCTCTTTCTGCTTCGCTGATTATTTCCCTGACCTTGGTTCCTCTGATGGCCGCCGCTTGGTTGCGGCCTGGAACAGGACATCGTACCCTGTTGCAGAAGCTTCTTACCCCTTTTGACACAACCGTCAATGCACTGCGTAATCTGTATATGGGGTTGCTGACCGGCAGTCTTAAACGCCCCGTTTGGGTCATTGCCACAACCTTGTTGTTGCTGGTCGCCGCCATTTTCCTGTTGCGGGTTGGCGGCAGTGAAATGATGCCCCGTTTTGACTCCGGCAGTTTTCGCGTACTGGTGGATGTGATTCCCGGCACCAGACTGGATCAGACCCAGACGATCATTGCCGACATCGAACAGGCCCTGTTACGCGAAGAGTCCGTTACCAATGTCAGCACCCGTATCGGTTACGAAAAGGGGGCACGCTATCTTGGCGGCCGTGGGGCGATGGATACCCATCAGGCCGAAATCAGTGTTGATCTGACTCCACGCAACACCCGCCAGGAAAGCCAGTGGCAGATCATGGATCGGGTACGTACACAGACCCTCGCCCTGCCTGGAGTGACTCTCGGAGTTTTTCAGGAACAAGGGGGCACAGCGCGCCCAACCACATCAGCCCCGCTAATTATTGAACTCAGTGGTACCGACCCTGTGGTCCTTGACCGTTTGGGGGATATCGTTGTTAAGGCATTAGGGACAGTCTCAGCGGTTCGAGATCCCTACAAAGACTGGGCACTAGATCGCCCGGAACTGCGTCTGACTATCGATAAAGAACGGGCGGCAGAATTAGGATTGTCCGGGGTGGAGATTGCCCGTAAAGTGCAGCGCGCGCTCGATGGCGAAGTGGTCACCCGCTACCGGCAACGAGGATTGCGTGATCTTGACCTGGTAGTTCGTTATCATCGTCTTGATCGCCTGAACCGCGAAGGACTGGAGCATGTCCAATTGATCGGCTCAAGTGGCGTGCTGGTCTCGCTGATGGAACTGGTAACGATGGAACCAGCCCGGGGAGTGCGCTTGGTTTCACGGGAAGACTTGCGACGCACCCTGGAGGTCCAAGCCTGGTCGTCGGGTGAGCGTCCTTTGTCCCACATCGTCCGGGACGCCCGGCAAAAACTGGTAGATATCCCATTGCCGCCGGGCTACAGTGTCACCTTGACCGGCGAACAAAAGGACATGGCAGAAGCTCAGAGTCGCATTGGTAAAGCGCTTTTGCTAAGTATACTCGCAGTCTACCTGCTGCTTGTCATTCAGTTTCGCTCTGTTGCGCATCCGCTGGTGATCATGGCGGCGGTTCCCCTGCAGTTTATCGGAGTGGCGGTGGCACTTGTCATTGCCGGCAAGTATCTGTCCATGCCGGCTTTGCTCGGTATTGTTCTACTGATTGGCATCGTCGTCAACAACAGTATTATCCTTGTTGATTTTGCCCGCGGTCGACTGGCCGAAGGGGCGGATATCGACGAAGCTTTGCAGGATGCTGTGGAAACCCGTTTTCGACCGGTCATGATGACTGCCCTGTCCACCGTGGCCGGCATGTTGCCATTGGCGCTTGAATTGGCCGTAGGATCTGAACGTTTTTCCCCTATTGCCACGGTTATTATCGGCGGCATTCTCGCCTCGACCCTGCTGACCCTGGTAATTATTCCGGTATTACTGAAAGGTCTGCTGCTAAAGACAACCGGCCGATAGCATCTATTATGTCAATATGTTCACCGAGTCTAACCGCTACGCCCCCGGCAAATCCGAGAGGGGACTTGCGGTATTAAGCAGCCGCCTGGCGCTCATACTCCTCAACCAGGCGCCGATATTTTTCCTCCAGTCCCGGTGTTTGCTCTTCAGCCCGGTGATACGTGTCAACCATTTGTGCCCGCACATCTTCCGGCAGAATCCGCTCTGCTAACGGGTAGAGGACGGTGTCCTCCTTGTCGATATGTTCGCGCAGCAGATCAATATAGCCCTTAGCATTTTCGGCGATGATCACTATCTGCCCGGCTTCACCGGCCAGAGCTTTTTCCGCCGCGTCCGCCATGTTACGGACAAAGGCGCGCCCCTGGTCGTGCTCAATATGCATTGCCTCAATCGGTGACTGTTTTTCCGGCATGCCATTGTTGATCAACTCGACAAAGAGCACATCTTCCTCCTTGGCATGATGAAAACGGTCGGCGTAGTTACGGATAAA
>JAWOFG010000130.1:0-3749 GCA_046482365.1 Pelovirga sp.
ATAAATGGTGGCTGCGTTGACTGAACCTGCGGCTACAGAGGACATGGCAACAGCCAGAAGAAGCTTTTTCATTTACGTTAACTCCACTATCGTTTGGTTTTAAGTGCTTTGATTGCTGGAATTCATCCCCGGCTACATTTTGAAAAATCAAACATCAGCCAGGACGTCAGGAATTTGAAAAATCCGGGGCATGGCCCCGGCATAAATGTGTTCACTCAAATCGCAACATGAACTCAAAGCTTTCTGGAAACGACCCCGGACTTTTCCCGGAAATAACGCCCCCTCTTCAGCTGTTCATCAATGAACTGCTTCAAGCTTTGAGACCCTAACTTATCGGTAATTTATTTCAGGGCAATTACATATTCGAGGCAGTTTTATTTCATTTAACTTTATCGTTTAAAGAAAAACGCTCAGCAAAAAAACCTGAATATAAGAAGATATATTCAGTTACATGGCATCTACCAGGCTTAAATCAGATGTGACAGTTCCAGTTCAAATAACTCGTTTCCGAATCATAGATGAGAGCTGCTCAAACCCTATAACAACAACCAGCACAACCAGAATAATGGAGAAGGCTTTATCGTACTGGAACAGACGCATGGCCGTTGACAGCTCCACTCCTATGCCGCCGGCACCCACCAGTCCAAGGGTCACCGCCGAACGGATCGCCTTCTCAACACTGTAAAGGCTGGTGGCTGACATGGACGCCAGAGTCTCCGGCAGAATGGCGCCCGCAATCACTGACACCCTGCCCGCACCGCTTGCGGTGAGGGCATTGGCCGGGCCGGGTCGGACTTCCTCGATGCGCTCGGAAAAGAAGCGGGCAGCGAAACCGATAGTGTCCAGAATGATGGCAAGAATACCCGCCAGGGGCCCGAGCCCAACCGCCACCACAAAGATCAGCGCCCAGATCAGATCCGGTATGGTCCGCATGGTGGCTATCAGGAACCGGGTTACGGTGCGCACAACAGGATGCGGTGTCGTATTCCGTGAAGCCAACAATGCAAAAGGAACGCTTAATATAACCCCGATAGTAACGCCCACAATCGCCATATACAGAGTTTCCAGCATGGCCTCTGCAATGACATCCATATCGGACCAGTCAGGTGGTATCGCCTGGCCCAGGAATACAGTTAGATTATTGGCCCCTTTTATTAATCGCTCCAATGATATTTCTGCAGTACTGAAACCCTGTATGAATAAAAAAGCAAAAACAAGAAGAATAAATCCTGAAAACCAGGAGGGTGATGTAATCCTAGGTGGCGTATAATCTTCCAGAGACTGATTATTATTCATGCAATCTCCGAAGAATTGTCATTTACAATGGATTTATTATTGATAATAGAGCGGCCATTATCAGTGGAACAGTCTTCATCATTAGTTGAAGTACCATCTACCCGGGTGTCACCCTGATAAAGCTGAGCCAGTGATTCGTTGTCCGACCTGTCCCGATTTGAATCCAGAATGATCCGCCCTGCTTTCATGCCCACAATCCGGTCTGCGTAGTTCTGGGCAAGCTCCAGCTGATGCAGAGTGCAGAAAACGGTCATCTTGTGTTCCTGCACCACTTCCCAGAGCAAATCCATCACTTCAATCCCGGCTTTGGGATCCAGGCTTGCGACCGGCTCATCCGCCAGAATAACCCTGGGGTTCTGCATCAGCATTCGGGCAATGGCGACCCGCTGCTGCTGGCCGCCCGACAGATCCCGGCAACGATGATTTGCCTTGTCAGCCATCCGCACCCGACTCAGGCAATGCATGGCTTTTTCACGAAACTCAGCCGGGGCCAGGGAGTTCCAAACCGTCAGCAATCCGCCCGGGCGCTGGCCCATCGCACCGTAGAGCACGTTCTGAAACACCGTCAGGTTCTCAACCAGGTTGAACTGCTGGAAGACCACGCCCACCCCCTGCCGGATCTTGCGCAGCTGTTTTCCCCGGGCAGTGGTCACTGCCTGCTGGTCAATGGCAATGGTTCCGGACTGAGGCTTCTCCAACCCGTTCAGACATTTCATCAGGGTTGATTTGCCACAACCATTGGCCCCCAGCAAGACAACCCCTTCCCCACTCCCGATGGTCAGATCCAGGGCCCGCAGCACATGCAGAGGGCCATAGTATTTATTGAGGTTGCGGATGGTGATGGCGCTCATCGGATCAGTTCAGATCAATGCCGGCATTGGCGTAGGCTTCGCGCACAATGTCGTAGTCGGCAGGCTGGATGTCGAACGCCATGTACGAATCCCGGTTGAGGAACTTGTCCTTATTGCGCTCTGTGGAGATCAGTGCCTCCCACAAACGGTCACTGTTAGCGGCAAGTGTCTCGCGCAGGCCGGTTTTGCAGTCTTCGGCAAGGTTGCCTCTCATCACGATGGGGTCGCCGGGCAGGCGGTCGCTTTTAGCGATGACGCGGTATTTGCCGTCAGGGTCCAGCGCCTCAATTTTTTCGATATCCCGGTTGCCACCGCCCATGGCGACCACATCATCGTTGACCAGTGCGGCGATACGGGCATCACCTGCCATTATGATGTTCAGGTCTCTTTCCAGGTCCAGGCCGGCCTGGACCAGCATCTGGCTGGGAATGATATGGCCGCTGGTGGAACCTGCGTCTTTCAGAGCAATGCGCTTGCCTTCAAGGTCTTCCAGGCTCTTGATGGGGTTTTCGTCTTTCACGAAAAAGCTGCTGCCGTAGTGTGGTCGCTCAATAGTGAACAGGATGTCCACCGGCTGGCGCTGGTTGAACAGTACAAATTCCGAGGGGCCAGCAAACACCAGTTCTACATCATCAAACTGCAGCGCGTTTCCGGCCGCGGTTCGATTGCTTAGTGAGAACATCTCCAGCTCAAGGCCGGTCACTGCCCTGAACTCCTTGCTGAACGGGCCGAACGCATCACGCAGCTGACCCATGCCTTCGATGCCGGTGTCGGCCATACGGATCGGGTTGGGGCAGACATCCGCCAACGAGGAATCTGCAGCACTGACTGAACTGCTGAGTGAAAGGGCAAATGCGATAGCGGCAGTACCAACGGCTGGAACTCTGTGCATAAAACTCATGACGGCCTCTCCTGGCAGCGTCGCTCAGCGACGGATATGTATGGTTGATGGACATTCACCCTAGTGCAGACTTATGACAGTAATGTTTAAGTATTAAGACAGTTCGTTTACGCGATCGAAAACCGCCAGCCCGGGCCTTATCTCCGGCACAGAAAAAAGCGCCGGGGCTTTGGACCAGCCGGCGCTTGTCGGGGACACGCCAGGGGTTATTCGGCGGTCAGTTCAATCACATCGATGCCGAACAGAGTCGTTGTGCCACTTACCTCGTTGCCAACGGCCAGCATTGGCTTGCCATTGGGGCTATCATCAGCTGCGATGAACGCAAGCCCCTCAGGCCCCAGGTCACCGGCCATTCCCGCCTCAAGATCCTCCTGGGATACTGAGAAATCCCGGTTGTTCAGGTACTGAACGAACTGCGGGTTCTGGGGATTGGTCACGTTGTACACCATCAGCCCGCCCACACGCTCGAGGCCGATAAAAGCAAAGGTCTGCCCGTTGATGATGCCGACCGTAACAGCTTCGGGCTCGGGACCCTTGTCGTCAGAGCGGTTATCAAACGAGTTTTCGTCGTTCTGACCGTTGAAGTTGTCGGGGATCAGGCTGGCAGTAATCCGCTCAAACTCGCTGCCGCTGTCGAACACGCGCTTGCCATCTTCCGACCAGATTGAAAAGGAGCGGGCGCCGTAGGCGTAGAGCTCGCT
>JAWOFG010000095.1:0-12658 GCA_046482365.1 Pelovirga sp.
AGAACCCGTGCCATAACAGACTATCTGCCATGGCCCCACGCCCAGTGGGGCGTTTTTGCATTCTTTTGTCGCCTAACAAAAGAATGGCGCCTGGCGGTGCGCGAACCGCCGGTGTTGACGTTGGTTATTGCTGCGAAAGGGGGACATAAAACCGATCATCCTTTAATCGGTATTATGTCCCCCGAATACCCATGAAAAAAAGGCGACTCTCGAAAGAGTCGCCTTAAAGTGTTCAGAAAATGGGCGGGGAATTATTTACCCCGTCAAGAGTGGGTTTGATCAAGGGCACACGATAGGACGGAGCGTGGTGCCATCATCGAGATTAGTATCGAGATTTCTGGTCAAGCTGCCGTATTCATCGGGGTGCGGTGACGTAACCTGGACACCGATGGTGTCTGCAGTCGGAGTCGCAATGTAATCGCAGAATTTATCAAGAGCTTCTGCACCGCCGACAGCCACTGTCGCATCATACATCAACTGACGGGCCAGAATGCTGTTATGCGCCCAGCCTTTATCGTCATACATGAAGTTCTTCCAGATCGCACCGGCTTTGGCCAGATTGTTGTTGACCAGGCGTGATCCGGTGATATCGCGTGTTGACCCGGTAATGTAGGTCTTCAGGCGTTTGGCGATGGCCTCGTCTGTTATGTCGGCAGCATAGGGTTCGCCACCAAATACATCGACATATTCATCGCGATCTTCAATAAGGGTAACATTAGCGCCATCAACTCCCTGGATAATAATGGCAGCGTCATTATCATCGCCCACCAGAGTTGCCAGTTCATCCGTTATTGTTGATTTGAGGACATCAGCAAAAACTTCAGTCCGCTTTTTCAGCACATTGAAGCTTCTCCAGTAGTTGTCTTCTGTAAAGTCCGTTTCATAGTGACAGCTACCACAGAGATTGGTGGTTAGCGAGGAATCAAACTCCTCACGTCCGTATTGCGTGTCTGTGTTGTAGGAACTGAACGGAGCATATTCTTCGTGGATGTTGTGACAGGCCACGCAATTGTTGTAAGTGCTTTCGTGGGCACTGTAAGCCAGATCAAGCGTCAGCCCGGTAGTATAGTCTTTGTCGTCATAGGTTGGAATCATCTCGGATTCTGTCCCCATCATCGTGGCAAAGGAGGGGCTGTAATGCAGATAGTTGATACCATAAACAGTGGCAACATTGAGATCATTATCATACGCGGTGCGCCCTTTGTGACATTCAAAGCAGACCTGATTATCTCCAAGCTGCTGCTCTGCAGTCAAAGGGGCATCACTGTTAAAAACAAAGGCATAGTCATCGGGGAAAGTCCGTGCCTCAGTCAGAACAACACCTTCCTTATCAACCATGTCGTGGCAGGAAACACAGCCAACACTGTTCCAACGTGCAGCTTCGGGCTCTCCACCGACTGTCTGAGTAACGAATTCACGCCCTGTATGGCATGGTACACAGCTGCCGAAATCAGCCTCACGAGAAAAAGCGTCAGCAATGTAATCGTTGTGACTCATACCAACACCTTCACCGTAAGCGACGGCTTGCTGCATGCGGGGCTCAGCCATAAGGACATGACCGACGCGTTCACCGCTTTCATCTGCTTTAATGAGGTCAGCAGTTCCTTCAATTTTGTTGGCACTGTGTACATCATGACATGATGAGCAGGCATTGGAACTGCCCGGATTGACACCATATCCATTCACTTGGATATCATCAGGCGCGTCAAGGTATTCCTGATAGTAGTCTTCGAGCATTGTAATAGCATCAACCATATCGTCGGTTACAATGATGTCCCCATGACGATCTCGACGGGCTTTATCAACACCATCCTTGATGTCGTAGTAATAGAGGTCCTTGCTGATCAGGCCGCTGAAGTGGGTGTCAAAGAAACTGCGATCCTGATAGGAATTGCTGTGGAAGCCGATATTGGCTGGATCACCATAAGGATCATTGGCGTGAAGATAGGCATCAGACAAGCTGTATTCAAACATGCCGCCATCGTCATAGCCGATTGTCTCTATAAAATCGGCTTCTATATTGGCTTGGTGACAAGAGGTACAAAGGTTGTACTCGGCAGAAAATACCACGCGTTCAGCCGGTCCGGTAGATGTGCTGTCCGCGCCGATAACCTCTGTCACGTCACCTAAACCACGAAGTTCACCCGAGTGAGGGTCGTGACAGGTAGCGCAGGTTTTAACGCTGGTGTTGTCACCGATGGCATCAAGAAAAACTTCGATTTCTTCCAACTCGCCGATGGTATCAACTTTACCAAAAGCATTATAGACCAGGAAGCCCTCGTGGCTGTGACAAGCTGCACAGGTCCCGGTGCGAGCACGGCCAGTATGGCGACCCTCTTCAAAGCGCTGAGCCAGCACATCACTAAAGGGTTCGCGTGCAGCATGGCCTCCGTAGACAGTTAAATCTTCGTGACATTGAGCACATCTATCCAGGTCGGGCTTGGGATACGGCAAAGAACCAATGCCGCGGTGAGCGCTGCCACCGCCATGGCAGGATTCGCAGCCAATGACATCTCGGATTGATTCTCCGTATGCAATCGGCATCAGTTCGCCATCTTCAAGATTATTGTGACAGCGGCCACAGAAAGAATCTCCGGCGTGAGGTCCCGTCGGGGTGGAATTAGCGTTAGCGTGAGAGCTTTCCAGCCATTTTGCATTAATATTGTCATGGCACTGGGCGCAGTTGGTAATTCCAAGTGTCTCAACTGAGTCCGGATCAGGCTGTTGATCCACAAAATCACTTCCTCCCCCACCACTACTGCCGCAACCCCAGAGTAGTCCCGTAGCGAGCAGTGCTACGATCAAATACGTTAAATTCCTGATCTTCATGCTTTACCTCCTTAGTGGTTTTGCTGATGTTTGTTAGTCAAACATATCGAGATGTTAGTGACACATGACGCAGGTTTTTCCGCCGCTGGCGCTGTCAAGGCGGTCTTTGCGATCGCTCCAGCCTTTACCATGCGGGTTAAAACCGACGGCGCCGCCTTTGGCACTGTGGCAGTTAAGACAGACGTCGCCGCCGGGGTGGCAGGACTGGCAGGTCGCCAGGCTGCGACGTGCTTCACGAGCATGACCGACAGACCAGTCATGGAAGCTGGGAGCGACGGATGACTGCGAGTGGCAGGCATCACAACTGGTGCCCACATCCATACCGGCATGAATGGCATCAATATCGCCCTCCAGGCCGAGGTTAAAGGTGCGGACATGCGACGGACTGTTGGCGCGACCGATACGAGCCTGAAAATCGGTGTGGCAGTCGGTACAGAAGCTGGGCTCGTGGCAGCTGGCACAGGTCTGCTGGTTGCCGCGCGCGGCCAGTGGGTGGGTAATGTGAAAGTCACTGGAGTGGCTGTTGATCATGTTATTGCTGAAGGAACCCTGCTCATCAGCAAAACCGGACACGTGGCACTCCATGCAGTAACTCTGGGAGTGGCAGGTGGTACAGTCCATGGCGTTGCCTTGGGCCATGCTGCCGTGGTTGCGCGCCCACATGGGACCGTGGGTGTTGATCGAGCCAAGGTCGGTCATCTCCGCGTAGGACTCATCGTGGCAGGCCAGACAGGTCTCTACATCCGGAACAATACTGGTCGCCCCGTCAACATGGCAGGTGCTGCACTCCATGCCGGCGGCATACTGTTCCACATGGGCCTGGTGATCAAAGCGCATATTCGCCCAAACGACAGAGATGCCGATCAGGAGCAATGCGAGTAGTAACATCAATTTTTTGTACATATATGAACTCCTTACCTTAGAAGGTGACATTCAGGCGAATACGGCCGCGGTTGTAGTAATCCCAGAGGTCGCTTTCGATCCGCTCAACCTTGGCCTGAAGTTCCATCCGGTTGGTGATAAACCAGGTGGCGTCAACCCAGTAACGACTGCTGGTGGTGTCATCGCTGCTGGTTTCCCCATCAAAGTAGTTGATGGAGCGTTCCAGCACGTCGACATCGACACCAACGCCGGCCTGTACAGCCTGAGTAAAGCGGCTGGCCAGGTAGAGTTTGAAACCATAGAGGTCCTGACCATCTTTATCATCCCGGAACACACCGGTCAGATAACCGGAGTACTTTTCGGTGCGGCGTTTTTCGACCCCCGCCTCAAGGACGTTGGCGTTGGAAAATTCAGGGTATATTTCGTAGGTGTAGCGGCCAAAAGCTTTCCAGCCATTGCCGATACGGTAAGTGGCTTCACCCATAATCTCTTCATACTCATCCACGGCAAAAACGGAATAGATTGAAGTTGATGAGAAGACCGGCAGGGAGTAGAGATACTCAAGACGACCGGACCATCTGGGGGAAGCGTAAAAATTGGCTCCGGCGAGGAAGTAGCTGACCCGGTCAGAGAGGTAATCGTACTGGGTTTCACTGTAGACAAAGAGTTGCTTGTTGAAGTCGTATTCGAGATCAAAGCCGATCAGTTCCATGGCCAGATGGCCATCGTCAACCTTGGCGACATAGGAAAGGCCCAGGTCGAGGTCTTTCACAAAACGATCGCTTATATTGAACTCGGCACCAAGGACCAGATCCTTGACGCTGTATCCCTCATAGTAGGCAACGTCACCGCCACCAAACAGAGTGAACTGGTAGTTATCCATCAGTCGGTAATCAAGACGCAGACCGTCCATGACTGACGCACCGGCGGTGGTAGAAATAAACTGGCGACCGAGGCGAAAATCAAGATCGCTGGTCAAAAAACCCCTTTTCTCCAGATAGGCCAGATAGAGGCGGCTGTCAGCATAATTACTGTTGTTGCTGAGTTCGTCAGCCAGATCGTAGCCGAGGCGACCGTAGGTGTAGATGTTGTAGCCGTCAGCGCCAACATCCTTGACACTCAACTGCAGATACTGGAACGCCGGAACGGCGGTATCCTCAGCAGCGGTATCAAACCATTCGAGAACCGTGCTGGAGCGACCTGATACTGAAGCCGCTTCGACATGAACCGCCGGCAACAGAGCCAGTGCGGCGCAGGCCAGACTACAGGTAAGACCCTGCCAGAATTTCATGAGACCTCCTTTTGTGCGGGTGTGATAACTGGTGCCGATGGTCTGGTTGCCGACGCAAGTCGGGCTTGCTGGACTGTGGCAGTGCATCATGCAACCAACCATCGAACATCAAGAAACGAATGTTCATTGCATTTTATTTCGGCTATATCACCAAAATTGTCCCTTTAAGTCAAAGACTAATTTCCCACCAAACAGGTACAGTATATATGGACATTTGAATCTAGAGTCTGACTGTTTCTGTTTGGTATTAGTGATAAATGAACTAATAAATTTTATTACATATCCGACTAATCTATTGATCTTGTGAGTTAAATTAAACATTAACCGGATACGCCAAAGTCTGTTTTGATAATGTGCAACTACACATTCAGCATAGCGGGAAGGTCGGGATAAGCAACATTATTTTTTACTTATTAGGTCTTAACACAGGACAAAACAGGCAATCGTTGATTAAAAAAAAGGCATAAACAGGCTATCTAGGTGAAACGGCTAACCCGAACGGTGAAATAACCAAACCGGGTCCCCGTTGTGCCGGCAAGCATTTTCAGAGCGGCATCCTTTGGCCAAAGATCGCGCCGACGGAAATTATTTCAACCCGTGGGGAAATTATGCTAACCTTTTTCGTTATCATCAACCGCACACCAGGGCCCGCCCCCGGCACCAAGGAAAGTTCCAACAACCGATGAAATCTGCCGACATGATCTTCTTACGGACGAACGCCCCGCGCCCCAGCCGACGTTTCAGCTGGAAACCGATTCCTGTGCTGCTGGCGGGCGCTCTGCTGGTCCTGCTGACAGCCCTGTCACCGGCCGGCGCCGAACCCGGGGGGAAACCTGCAAGCCTGTCATGGGCGGTATTTGCCTACATCGGTATCGAACGGACCACGGCTCAATATCAACCGATCGTTGATTACCTTAACCAGCAGCTTAGCGATTATCAGGTTGAGCTGAATGTGCTGCCGATGGGTGAAATTTATGCGGGGATCAAGGAGCGAAAATTCGATCTGGTGACAACCAACCCGACCCACTTTCTGGTTGTCCGGCATCAATTCCCCCTGTCAGGGGTGTTGGCGACCCTGATGTCGCTGGGCATTGATGGACGACCGACCCCGCATTTAAGTGGATCGATCGTGGTCCGCAGCGATCATCTGGAGCTGAAATCCCTCGAGGATATCCGCGGCATGCGGATCGCCGCTCCGAGCCTCGACCATATGGGCGGCTATCGCGCCCAGGCCTACGAACTCCACCTGGCCGGCGTCAAACTGCCGGACGATGCAGCCTCCATCACCCTTACCGGCATCCACCAGGAGGCCATTAGTGCCCTGCTGAAGGGGGAAGTCGATGTCGCCTTTGTCCGCAACGGGGTGATTGAAAGCATGATCGCCAACGGCGACCTGCTCTCCCATCAGGTTCGTCTGCTCAACCAGCAACACCATGAAAACTACAACATGCTCGCATCCACCCGCCTCTACCCTGAATGGCCGGTTTTTTCCCTGCCCCACGCCGACCAGAGAGCGCTGCGCCACATCACCTCGGCCCTGCTCTCGATCGAACAGGACAGCCCCACCGCCCTCGCCGCCGGCATTGCCGGGTACAGCATTCCGGCCGATTATCTCGTCGTTGAAGACCTCAGCCGGGCACTGCGGCTGCCTCCCTTTGACCAGTCCCCGGAGTTCAACCTGGTCGATATCTGGAATAAATGGTGGCCGTTGCTGACGACCATACTGATTTGCACCCTCGCGATTATCGCCCTGTTCAGCGCCTGGGTTATCGCCCTGCGCCGGGAAAAAGCCACGCGCAGCCGTTATGCCCGGCAGATTGAGGAAACTAATCGGGCCCTGGAGGAGGAAGCGATCCGCAGCGGCCAACTGGCCGCCCGGGCTGAGGCGGCCAATATTGCCAAGAGTGAGTTTCTCGCCAACATGAGTCATGAAATACGCACCCCGATGAACGGCATCATCGGCATGACCGACCTGCTGCTGGAAACTGCTTTAAGTGCGGAACAACAACAGTATGTTGAAACCCTGCACAGCAGTGGCCATTCGCTTTTGCACCTGCTCAACGACATCCTCGATCTGTCCAAAATCGAAGCAGGAAAAATCGAATTTGAGCAAAAACCGGTTCAGCTGGAAACCCTGATCAGCCAGCTGCTGGCCAGTTTCCGTTCCCAGAGCCGCACCAAGGGGTTGCAGCTTGACAGCCATATGGGTCCCGGCGTCGACCGAACCTTCTACGGCGATCCCACCCGGATCCGACAGGTCCTCGCCAACCTGATCGGCAATGCCATCAAATTTACCGACCAGGGGGGCGTCCAGGTCAGTGCCGATCTGGTTGCCGGGGCTGAAGAGAGCAGCCGACTGAAGATCAGCGTGACCGATAGCGGTATCGGCATTCCGGCTGACAAGCGCGCCCTGCTGTTTGAAAAGTTCAGCCAGGTTGATGCCTCTCACACCCGCAAATATGGTGGCACCGGATTGGGGCTGGCGATCAGCAGGAAGCTGGCCCGCCTGATGGGGGGTGATATCGAGGTGAGCAGCGAGGTTGGTAAAGGCTCGACCTTCGCCTTTACCTTTGAATTGCGCCATCAGGGTGATGGTGATAGCCACGCGCCGACAGCAGCACAGAACCCTTGTGTTGATTCTTTCATAACCACCGAGGTCGGTAGCGCAGCGGTTGCGATCCGTAACTATTATGCCGGTCACCAGCTTAAGCTGCTGCTGGTCGAAGATAACCCGGTCAACCAGCAGGTAGCCCGGGGGCTGCTCAACCGTTTGGGCATTGATACCATCGACCTTGCCGACAATGGCGCCGAAGCCCTCAAAGCCGCCGCCGCCAGTGAATATGATCTGATCCTGATGGATATCCAGATGCCTGAAATGGATGGCTATGAGGCAACCGGCAGGTTGCGCGCGCGGGAAAAGCAAAAGGGGGGCCGCCGGACCCCGATTATCGCCCTCACCGCTCATGCCATGAACGGCGACCGAGAACAATGCCTGACCAGTGGGATGGATGGGTACGTCAGCAAACCGATCGACGCCCATCAGCTGATCGCGGAAATGGATCGCTGCCTGGGCACCGGCCCCACCGAGGCCGACCCGGCCCCGCAAGCCTCTTCGGCAGTTGACGCCGGGCCAGGACCGCTCTTTGATCGACCTCAGTTCCTCGATCGGCTGCTGGGTGATGAGGCCCTGGCCGCAACCATTATCGAGCTGTTTCTGGAGGATATGCCCCGTCAGATCAGCAGCCTGACCACCAGCCTGCGGGCGGAAAACACCGCTGAGGTTGCCAATCTGGCCCATAAGATACGCGGGGCCGCTGCCAACCTGACTGCTATCCAGCTGCACCGGACGGCGACCGCCATGGAGGCCGCCGCCCACGCCGAAGATATCGCTCAACTGCAAATCCTGCTGTCCGAATTAAACGCCCGTTTCAGCGCGTTCAAGACCGCTATGGAGCCCGAAAAAGCGTGAAGATTTTAATCGCCGAAGACGACCTGACCTCGCGCAGCATCCTGGTAGCGCTGTTGAGCCGCTGGGGTTACCAACCGGTAGCCGTCGATAATGGTGACCATGCCTGGGAACTGATGCAGCAGCCACAGGCACCGATGCTGGCCTTACTTGATTGGGAAATGCCCGGACTTCAGGGGATCGAGGTCTGTCAACGGATCAGAAACTGTGAGCACGAAAATCCGCCCTATCTGATCATCCTCACCGCTCGAGGAGAAACCAGCAGCATCGTTAAGGGTCTCGATGCCGGCGCCAACGATTATATGACCAAACCCTACAACCATGAAGAACTGCTGGCGCGCTTAAGAACCGGGCAACGGATGATCAAGCTTCAAACCGAGCTGGTTGCAGCAAAGCAGGCATTGGCTTACGAGGCCACCCACGATGCCCTGACCGGTGCCCTTAATCGCCGGGGAATTTTGCCGCGACTGGAGGCTGAAATCGTCAGAGCCCGACGCCATCAAAGCACCCTCTCCATCGGCCTGTGCGATATCGACCATTTTAAACAGATCAATGACCGTTACGGGCATCAGACCGGTGACAGCGTCCTGCAGGCCGTCGTCACAACGATAAAGAAGGAATTACGCGAATATGATCTGCTCGGGCGTCTGGGCGGAGAGGAGTTCCTGATTGTCGCCCCCGACTCCACCGCCGTCTACGTTGAAAAGCTCTATGAGCGCCTGCGCGAAAAGGTAGAAGCGTTGCGCTTTCCCGCACTAAGCGACGGGACCCTGATCACGGTAAGCATCGGCGTGATCGAAACCCGGGGCAACGTCAACGCCGATACGCTTCTGGCTGAAGCCGACGCCACCATGTACCGCGCCAAAAAATCGGGGCGTAACAGAGTGGTTGTGGTAGCTGCGGAGGAATCGGGTGTTTCAACTTGAGGGAGTGTCATCCGGCCAGCTAGTACTGCGGTGACAGCACCCCACCCCCAAACCGACTCCCTTCCCTGCCTTGTGAATGTTATCTTTTGCAGCCGTTGCTCTCTCCGTGGACTACAGGCTGAGGTATGCTACAATTGAGGCTAAGAAAAAGTTGTAGATCACTGCGCCACCATAGCCAAGCCGGCAACAATTAATCAGGGTGCCTGAGACAGAATTATCACAGACGCAGTTGTTGACATATGCCATTTGATATTATTATGCTGGCGGGTTTGAACCCCGGCGTGGTATTTACCCCGGACGACACACATAGCAGAAAATGGAGTGAATTTTCTATGCATGATAACTTTGAAGATCATGACGATTCGATAGAGTACGAAATTGAAGTCGAAACCGATGCCGATGTACAGGCGGTCCCTGATGATGGTCTGGTGCTGGCGCGCGACATGTTGCCGGCACGCCTGCCGATTATCCCTCTGCGTCCACGTCCGGCTTTTCCGGGGGTGATTATCCCGTTGACGGTCAATGGCGAGGCGCGGGTGCGCACCATCAAAAAGGCGATGGAGACAGACTCTCAGGCTATCGGCCTGGTCATGGTACAGGAACTTGATGAGGAAGATTCCACCGCAAACCTGCAACGGGTCGGAGTTGCGGCTAAAATCCTGAAGCTGATCCATAAGGAAGAGGACAGCGCCCATGTTCTGGTCAACAGTCTGGAACGTTTCAGCCTCGACAATGTTGTTGAAATCAATGATGTCATCTATGCTGATGCTACTTATTTTTTAAGTTCGTCCCCTCGTGAAAATGCCGAGCTTAAGGCCTATTCCATGGCGATTATTTCAACGCTTAAGGAACTGGTGCAGATCAACCCCCTCTATTCTGAAGAAATCAAATTGTTTCTCGGGCGGGCAAGCATGGATGATCCGGCACGCCTGACCGATTTTGCCGCCAACCTGACCAACGCCGACGGCTTTGAACTGCAACAGATCCTGGAAACCTATAATCTTCAGCGCCGCATCGAAAAGGTGCTGGTCCTGCTGAAAAAAGAGCTGGAAGTCTCGCGCCTGCAGACAAAAATTTCACAAAAGATCGAGGAGAAAGTATCCGCCCAGCAACGTGACTTTTTTCTGCGCGAACAGTTCAAGGCGATCAAAAAGGAACTGGGACTGGAAAAAGAGGGGAAAGTCACTGAGATCGAAAAGTTCCAGAAACGCCTGAAGAACCTGACTCTCAACGACGAAGCACAAAAAGCCGTCGATGAAGAGATCGAAAAACTGCAACTGATTGAACCCTCCTCACCGGAATACAATGTCACCCGCAATTATCTCGACTGGTTGACGATTCTGCCGTGGGGCAAGTTCAGTAAGGACTCCTACGATCTGGCTCGCGCCCGCAAGGTCCTCGACCGGGACCACTACGGCCTTGAGGATGTCAAGGAGCGGATTCTCGAATTTATTGCCGTCGGCAAAATGAAGGGCGACATTTCCGGTTCGATTCTGTGTCTGGTCGGCCCGCCCGGAGTTGGCAAGACCTCTGTCGGCAAGAGTGTCGCCAGTGCCCTGAAACGCAAATTTTATCGTTTTTCTGTCGGTGGTATGCGCGACGAAGCCGAAATCAAAGGGCATCGACGCACCTATATCGGGGCCATGCCGGGCAAAGCGATCCAGGCGATGAAAAGCGCCGGCACCTCCAATCCCGTGTTGATGCTCGATGAAATTGACAAGATTGGCGCCTCCTTCCAGGGTGATCCGGCCTCGGCTCTGCTCGAAGTGCTTGATCCGGAGCAGAACGGCAGCTTTCGCGATCACTACCTCGACGTGCCATTTGATCTGTCCAGCGTGCTCTTTATTGCCACCGCCAACCAGATCGACACGATTCCGGCACCACTGCTTGACCGCATGGAAATCATTCGTCTGTCCGGCTATATATTGGAAGAAAAGCTCGAAATCGCCCGCCGCTTTCTGATTCCCAAGTCCCTTAAAAGCCATGGCATGACCCGTGCCCAGGTCAGCATCGACAAGGCGGCATTGGTGGCTATTGTTGATCGCTATGCGCGCGAATCCGGGGTGCGTGGGTTGGAAAACCAGATCAAAAAAATCATGCGCAAGGCCACCATGGAGTTTGCCCAGGGCCGCGAGGAAAAAGTCCGGGTTACCAAGGCTGAGATTGAGAAGTTCCTCGGCAAGCCGGTCTTCACCGAAGAGGATCTGATCAAAAGCGCCCCCGGCGTGGTCACCGGTCTGGCCTGGACGCGCATGGGTGGAGCCACCCTGCAGATTGAAGCAACGGCCATGAAAAGCAAGAGCAAAGGATTTAAACAGACCGGACAACTTGGCAAGGTCATGGTTGAAAGCTCCGAGATTGCCTACTCCTATGTGATGGGGCATCTTGAAGACTATAAAATCCCTGAAGACTACTTTGACACACACTTTATCCACCTGCACGTACCCGCCGGTGCCACCCCCAAGGATGGCCCTTCGGCCGGAGTGACCATGACCACTGCCCTGTTGTCGATGATCATGAAGAAACCATTGCGGAAAAAGCTCGGCATGACCGGTGAACTTTCCCTGACCGGTAGCGTCCTGCCGGTCGGTGGGATCAAGGAAAAAACCATCGCTGCGCGCCGCGCCGGCCTCACCAGCCTGATCTTTCCGGCGGAAAACCGCAAAGACTACGATGATCTGCCCGATTACCTGCGCACCGGGCTGGAAGTACATTTTGTCAAAACCTATCCGGAAGTCTTTAAACTGGCATTATCAGCGTAAAGCTTCATCATCTACAGCTGGACCAGACAAGGAGAAGTTGTTCATGACCCATCAGGAAATCAAAACGGAACTGCTCAACCTGTCAACTGAAGATCAAAAAGCCTTTGTCCTTGAAACCCTTCCGGATCTCGCCCGCGATCTGGTTAAGGAACCCGGCTTCATGATGCAACTCTTTCCGGTGCTGCTTGGCATTCTCAAGGAGAGTGGAATGGATCTGCAGCAACTGATGCAACTGGCGGCAATGATGAATAGTCAGCAACAGTAGTGAGCGGTGAGCGGTGAACGGTGAGCAGTGAGCAGCTTTTACTCTACCAGTAATTTACGGAGACACAGTTAATATGCGCGTTCTGTCCGGTATCCAGCCTTCCGGCTCCCTGCATCTGGGGAATTTTTTCGGTATGATGAACAAGATGATTGCATACCAGGAGCAGGAAGATCTGTTCTGTTTTATCGCCAATTATCATGCCATGACCAGCCTCGCCGACGGCCAACAGCTGGCGAC
>JAWOFG010000135.1:0-12498 GCA_046482365.1 Pelovirga sp.
GGCAGAACAAATTGATCGCCGTGCCACCTTTCATGGCAAAACATTTCTGCGTAAATACGAATGGGACAGCATCTAGCAAAAGAGCCACGGTATCCTTGTAGCGACTATCCATGTGGATTCCTCAGCACCAAAGTCTTTTCCCCTTGGAGGGTATAATCTGACGTTGAACCGAAATCGATATCGGATATGTCTATTTTCTTCACCACCGGCAATTTCAGCTCTTCAGCGACTTGCCAAAAGAGTCTTTTGATCTTGATTTTCTTGCAAGCCTTCAATAGTTCTTGCATCTTCTTAGACCGCAAAGAATAAAGACCTTCCATGATCTGTTTGGCTTCCTCCAGCGTCTGCTGCTTCGGCACAAAATCCAGCAATTCGAGCACGGCACGTTCCGGTTCCGATACAAAAGGAGCGTTTGGATCATTATCCAAACGAGAAACACACAGCCGCTCAGCTAAAGTATCCTGCTCGTTGAACAGGACACTATTTGACAGGTTGGCCTTGAACTGCTGCTGGAACCAGTCTGGGAGTTTTCTTGTTCCTTGTCCGTAAAGCGTTAGCGTCTCCCCTCCCATACTCAGGTAGTGGGCAAATCCTTTAAAGGCTAAAGCGCTTTTCCCACCGATATGGACTTTGACACCGTTAGCCTGAAGCGATGCCACCGCACCTACTTTGGTGAGTTTATCTTCCACCCGAAGGTAATAGCCACTCCCCAAATGCGTTAACCAGCCCTTCTGAACATAGTGGTGTGCGAGCTGACGGGATACTCCAAACCCTTTCAAATGGCTCGTCGAGACAGCCATCCCCTGAGGTAGGCTAAAAAGGGCTTTTTTTAATATTTCACTGGAATGTAAAGCATCATTTGACATTTTTCGCTCTATTCTAATTTAATTAAGTGCGTTTTCCGTCTACACGATATTTAAAATAAGCATATAAGTAAAGTGATACTTGACATTGTTGCAATGTTTTGTGTGAATTTTACAGCAATGGCTTCTCCGGGCGTAAGCAATTTACCCGTATTCCCTGCATCCCCAGCCAAGCCCTTTATTCAAGATAAAATTATGACTCCCTTAAGAGTTGCCATGTTGGCAAGAAAGGAGTCGGTCATGAACAAAGGGATGCGCGTTGGTTATGCAAGGGTCAGTACAGCTGGACAGAAACTGGATCTTCAACTTGAACGTCTTGCAGATTGTGATCGGGTATTTCATGAAAAGGTTTCAGGAAAATCCACCAGGAACCGTCCAGAACTGCAGAACGCTTTGGACTTTGTTCGGGATGGTGATATCTTCGTGGTCACAAAACTGGATCGGCTCGCCCGATCCGTCGTGGACCTCGCCAATATCGTGCAAAAGCTTGAGGTCAAAAATGTCGATCTGGTGGTGCTGGACCAAGGAATAGACACGACGTCAATTTATGGCCGGCTGCAATTTAATATTCTTGCCGCCATCGGAGAGTTTGAAAGGGGAATTATCCGGGAGCGCTCATACGAGGGCAGAATGCGCGCCCTGGCCAGGGGTGTCAAATTTGGTGCCAGGCCAAAACTTACTGTGAACGAGATATCCCAATTGATCAACGACTATGAAGCTCCAGGATGCAGTAAGACAGAGATCGCTGACCACTACGGGATAAGTCGATCATCCGTCTATCGCATCTATTCTGAAAACTGCCAACACATGTCCTGAAATAGGTGCAATGAAGGAATGCCCCGTCCAGCACTCCGGGCGGGGTATTCGTGTTCAAAAAGTCGTAAATTAAGAAACACTTCCAAAGTGCCTAGAAAACAAGGGGCGATTCAGTATTCTTCGATAGAGGATGGTCTGGATTTTGCCTGAAAAATGACTCTTTGGCTTTCTCGCTGGGTTGAGATACGAAGACTCCAAAGGCTTTATCAACCTGGGCAATATGTTCCAGCAACCAGTCTTTTAAAAACTCGCTTAACTCATAACCTGCAATTTTTTCCCCAGTCCGATGAGTATGGTGCAGTCGGATAACTTTTACCCTGAAGGCGTCATGTGCTGCGAGGTGCGCATCCTGATGTGGATAATTATTCTCCCGCATTGCTGCTTCCTCGGAGGCAAAATGGTCTTCTACATAGTAGAGCAGTTTCTCAAGAATTTTTGAGGTTGTGTCTTCCTCCTCCCTTGTTTCGAGGGACATGTAGAGTTCGTTTATCATGTTGACGATCATCGTGTGTTGCAGGTCAATATGCGGTATACCCAACTCATATTGTTCTTTCCACTCAAAAAACACCATAAAGATACCATCTCCTTGTGGATAAATATGAAGGCTAAATATTAGCAATAATTAACAAGATGG
Organism: Pelovirga sp.; assembly: GCA_046482365.1. Lineage (GTDB taxonomy): Bacteria > Desulfobacterota > Desulfuromonadia > Desulfuromonadales > Geopsychrobacteraceae > Pelovirga. The sequence goes on from JAWOFG010000135.1 coordinate 2,314, forward strand.
GCGATGGAAGTCAACAGTCGTTAATATGAAAAACAACAAGCCGTGTTTCAACCTTAACATTAAAAAACTGGTTCTGCTGGTGCTGGTGCTGGTTGGGCTGGTGCTGGCGGTTTTACAGCCTATCGAAATAGCTACCCTACTGAAATGGGGGCAGCTCATCGGAACATCTCCATTGTTTGTGGCGACAGCTATGATTCTCATAGCCGGACTCTTTACCTTTGGGTTGCCTGGCAGTCTCGGACTCTGGCTGATAGCGCCGTTTAATCCGCCATGGCTTGCGACCCTGTTGCTGGTTGCGATCAGCACTACCGGTGCGCTGGGAGGCTACGCCTTTTCCGCCCATATAGGGTATAGCCGACAAGGGTCACCGAGGTCTGATAAGGTGGTGGACATCTTGCGCCGGAATGGGAACGTGTTCACGCTGACAGCATTGCGTATGCTGCCCGGGTTCCCGCACTCGGCGATCAACTTTGGTTGCGGTGTTTTGCGTTTGCCGCTGCCTGGTTTCATCGCTTCTACGGTAGTCGGGTGCAGCATCAAGTGGGGGGTGTATGCCAGCGCGATCCACGGCATTACCGATACGGTAGAGGCCAGTGATGCTATCCGGCTTGACGTACTATTGCCACTGTTTCTACTGGTGGTGTTGGGTCTCGTGGGTGCCTGGGTGAAACGAAAATTTGAGTGTTTAGGCTGTGCGTTACGAATTGCGGGGAGATCAAACCAGTTTCGCCTGGTAGCAGCACTCTCCCCAGAATTGTTGCGCCTGAAGCATTGACTTCAATTTGTTTTTAACTGGCTATGGGTCTCTATTGAAAAGGCGCGGATTGTCCCTGATGAACGCGTTAATCCACCGCTCTAGAAATGATTCATTCTTGGCTGTTTTGATATAACTATACCCCAATATAGCGATTACCATGGCTCCCAGAGTATCAACAATCAGATCCCACATTGTGTCGGTCAAACCAGAAGGATCAGCAAGCATTTCTTTTTGCATATTCATACCGAAAAAACTATCCATGGCAAACTCAAAGATTTCCCAAAGTGCACCAATCCCGACGGCAAATAAAAAGGCAAAAAGCGCAACAAAACCAGGCTTCAGATGTACGCCGATGTTTTCAGTTTCATTTAATACATGCACCAGTAAAAAACCAACAATACCAAGCAAAATTGCAGATCCGGTATGAAGGGCTATATCCCACCACCAATAACGGGTGTAGTACCCATGAATTTCACCAAGAAACAGCGATGCAAAGACGAAAACAATCGAAAAAAGCACAAATTCAGGCGGTATAAAAACATGAAACTTTTTCTCTAGAAACAAAGGAGCGAACGTTATTAGAATTATTCCACTTGTGATAACAGCATTAAACCATTGCTGAGCCCAAACTTCAGCAATGAGCCCGGCTATAAGAATTGCCTGGAGGGCAAAGGTGAGTCGTCTGTGTATCAGGTGCTCTCTCATTTATTCTCTCCAAAAAGACATCAATCAAATCTCAATAACGGGTTTTTATCAGTTCTTTAAAAATTGGGGTATAACGCGATATAAGTTTTTTACGACGCTCAGTCATAAAAAAGTCTATTAGACAAAATTCCGCAAAGTGTCCAACTGAATTTAATAGAAATATCGGTGGGGAATGTGAAGCAAGTCTAGCGTGAATATGGTTGTTTGACAATAATGAACGCAGTGGAACCATTAGTATGGACAAGATATTTCGCCTAGGATCAATTTGTCACAGTGTTATTTTCTCATCTTTTGTCCTGCACTAAATTTGATAATGTATCCGGCGGTCAACGATATTTTCTTGTAAACCCTCGGATCTGAGAATCGAGCTGGGAGAAAGCCGTATGAACTATGAAGTAATTTTGTCTTCAATATTGACGGTTGACCTGTTTAATGACTATATTCAGTCATGCCTGAGAAAGGGGGACACACCATGAAACTTTCCAGCCAGATCAAGCCAATCAGCTATCTGAAGGCTCATGCTGCCGAAATCGTGCGGAATTTTGGCGAGCAACGAGAACCGCTCATCATCACCCAGAACGGCGAAGCTAAGGTGGTCATGCAGGATATCGAAAGCTATGAACAGACCCAGGAGACCATGGCGCTTTTGAAAATCTTGGCGCTTGGTAACCGACAAATCGAGGAAGGCAAGGTTCAGCCTGCGACAGATGTGATGAAACGTCTACGCGAAGGACGGCAGGCCTGCTGATGCCGTTCAAAGTTCTTTTGACCAATGACGCAACACGTGACCTTGAGGAGCTTTACGAATATATCTCCCTGCACGACGCGCCAGAGAAAGCGAACTATGTCCTAGACAAGATAGAATCAATCTTCACCGGGCTTTCTGAATTTCCAGAGAGGGGTACTTTTCCTAAGGAGTTGTTGGCACTTGGGATCCGCGATTACCGTGAGATTTTCTTCAAACCCTACCGCATCATCTACAGAGTTTTGAGCAAGAACGTCTATGTCTTTCTGATTGTCGATGGACGCCGCGACATGCAATCCCTTTTGCAACGGCGGTTATTGGAAGCATAAATTCTTCCTCCATGCCGCAGGCCCGACTTTTTAAATCCCATTTCCTTTGTCAAGGGTTACGACAACACATCCTTTTGTGCTATCGCAGAGGGACTTGGATGAATACCGGCATTCTTCATCCTCTGCAACGCGTCCCCAATATGGTGCATTGCAGAAAAAGCTTTCAGTACGGAGAATGAGAGCTTTTTCTGTCTGAAAGATGGTGGGTTTTAGGACTACGGAAGACGCATCAACCGCTCACTTCGCCAGACCCGGACAATGCTGAGACTTTGCAGATCGCGCCGGTAGACGATTCGGAAGGGGGGATGAATCAGTTCTCGGATCTTGGGTTGGTTGAACTCGGGGACCACCCTTCCTCTGTCGGGATGTGATGAAAGACCTTCAATCAAAGCGATGATCTCACGCACGAAACGATCACCGACCTCTGGAACCTGTTGCTCAAAATAATACGCACGGATTTCTTCCAGATCCGTGACCGCCGATTCGGCCAATATAATTTGAAGAACCTTGGACATAGTGATTAAAGGCCCAATCGTTTTTTTGCCGTGTCGAGACTGATCTTACGATTGTTGTCCAGATCGCTAAGCCCATCAACAACGGCTCGCATAAAAGCCTTTTCTTCCTCTGCCAACTCGAAATCCTCTAGCGATTGCATAACGGCAACGCCTCGGCCACGGCTAGTCAATAGAATTGGTCGATGGGAATCCTTTGTCCGACGGACAACCTTGCCAGGATTTACTTTTACATCTGCTAGCGGAACGACATCTTCAGAAAATTTTATAATCATAATCACACCTCCATCGACCATTTGATAGCACCTAAATAAAGGGCTGTCAAGAGCACCTAAAAATGTTTGAGAAGGATGCATTATGAGAAAAACCCTCGATCCTGAGATTGAGGGCGTTTTGTGTTCAAGAAGTGCTGACTACCAGCCCCAAATCAAAGTTAGAAAATAATTAAAAAAATCATCTCTTTGATCTCAATCCATAGCATGGCACCTCCCCATTTATCTTGTTTGGTTGGAGATCCGCCAGTAGAATATGTGGGCACCTTTTTTCTGCATTGCAACAATTTTAGTTCAATACCGGAGGCTCCTATGAACCTAAAAGGAATTTACCCCATTGTCCCGACTCCGTTTCTGGATAACGGGAAGGTTGACTACGCCAGCATTGAGCGACTCGTGGATTGTATGACTAAGAAAAATGTTCACGGACTGGCTATTATGGGTGCTCTCGGAGAAGGTCCCAAAATGACCGATAGCGAGCGTTGCGAGATTATCAAATTTTATCGCAAACAGATGCCCGTGGATATGCATCTTGTTGTCGGTACCCGGGCGCCGGCGACCGATCCAGCCAAGATTCAGGCGCAAAAAGCGCGTGATCTGGGTGCGGACGCCCTGCTACTGGGGCCGCACGGAATCCAGAAAGACAAACCGTTACTCGAATACTATCAGCAGGTTTCCGCTGCTGCGCAGATACCTTGCGTCATTCATGATTATCCCGCCGTGACCGGTATCACCATGTCGGTGGAGCTGATTACCGATATGTTCAAAACCGCAGAGCACATTCAATATATTAAACTGGAAGACCCGCCCACCGGAATGAAAATGCAGGCGCTGCAAAAGACCGTTGGTGAACCTCTCACAGTATTCGGTGCCCTGGGAGGCAACTATGCCCTGGAAGAATTACAACTGGGAGCAGTAGGGATTATGACCGGTTTTGTCTATGCTGAGCTGCTGGTTCAATTATTTGATCACACCCAGGCCGGGGAATGGGATGCTGCCAGGCAGCTGTTTTACGATTTTCTTCCCTTGACCCGCTGGGAGTTTCAGCCGGCTGTCGGTATTTCGTTGCGCAAACATCTCTTTAAACGGATGGGGATTTTCACTTCGACAAAAGTGCGCCATCCGGGAGTGGACGCAGACCCTAAGACTGTCGAGCAAATGATTCAAATCATCAACTTTTTGAACAGCAAAGGCTATCAACTTCAGGGATCCCTGGATGGCGGAATACGCAGTTAGTTGCCGAAGCTTGGTAGTAAATTATTCTATCCCCCACGGTCACCAGTCTGAGGATGGTTCCTGGAGCCCAAGCTAAACCAGACATTTCTTGGAAATCCTGATATTTAAGAACCCGCCCCTCCAGAGCAAAAAAATTATTTGCTTCTGTGCTTACTTCCAATCACCTTTACTTTTTCCATCTTCTGGACCAATAAGAGAGTTGATCCCTTCGGCTAGAATGGTTCTTTTGGCTTCGACAAGAGCCTCTGAATCGGTATTAAATGTTTCATTCCAGACTGATGAATTACCGTATTTGTCTTCGATCTCCAGAGTCCATGACGTCTCATTTTCTAGTCGGTATATTTCAACGCTCACCGTGTTGCCACCACTGGTGATGGGTTCAGATAACGGCGATTTTATGAGTTTTGGTTCCTCGTTCATTATCAATGACCTCGACATTTAGAAAATGCGTCCATTAACTTCCAAAAGATAGCACAACAACTTCAAAACCTTCTCATAATTTATCTTACATTCAGATTCAGTGAAAAGCACCTCTGATGAACCATCATCCCACTTAGCCTGATATGGCTGACAGTTGTCAATAGACGAAATGTTTCCTGCCCAACTGGTTTTCAGCGGTTCTTTTTGGACGTTGATTCCAGAACACTATCAGGGGCGGAACCAGTTTGACGACGGTTGATCGCTCTGATATTCGCGGGTTGGTTACCGCCAGACTTGGCTTCGTCGCGGAGCTGCTCTCTCTGCAATTCGGGAGTTCGACCTTAGGGTCTTATCCAACAGGGTTACCGAGGATTCTCCTGACCGTGGTTGCGCTCCTGAAACTGTTCTGGATAAAGTCTTGCTCTTATAAGCTCCCTCCAACCGGTTTTAAGGGTTGATGAACTCCTGTTTCTTTGGATTCGTTACACTTTAACGGGACCTTGGACTTCGTTGGCGATCGCCCACATAAATGCACAGAGCTCCCGTGCAATGGCCGTGACAACCAGCTGGTGGGACTTGCCTTTGGCGATAAATCGTTTGTAACGGGCACATAATCTAAGTTGAGCCTTCCAGGAGATAGCACACACCTCTTGTGATACCCCTTCTTGCCGGATCAGAAGTTTGCGGCTTACCCGGGCGGGAAGTCGATACGCCCAAGCCGCCTCGACCAGAACACGACACACATGGGCATTCCCTGTTTTGGTGATGGACCCCCGCCTGGTCGTCCGGCCACTTGAGTGCTCTGACGGAACCAAACCGAGATAAGACATCAGTTCGGGAGGACCTTCAAAACGGGTTAAATCACCGATCTCCGCAATGGTCGTGGTGGCGACAATCAGGGAGACGCCTCGCAAGGCTTGTAAGGCCTGGGTGACTGGGAATAAGCGCCACTGAGGCGACAACGTTTGAATCTGCTCCGTCAGGCGGTCAACACGACGCGTACATTCCGCCAGAGTATCAAGAGACTCTTGAAGAACGATCTGCTGCGCCGGATGGGGCATCTTGAGGAGAGAGATCCAGCGAAAGTGTGCGCGGCTCCATGGCGATTTTCCCGAGTAACAGTGCCCATGGCGGAGCAGGAAGGCCAGAATGCGCTGCTTTGCTTTGCGCTCCATAGCCTTGGCATCTTCCCTGGCACGGGTTAAATCACGCATGGCTTCATCTTCGACACAAGGAACATAGACTGCGGTCAATTCGCCGGCTCGGTGCAGACGGGCCAGCATCTGAGCATCGCGGCGGTCATTTTTGATACGGTTGCCGCTCTGCCTGGGAATTTTTGAAGGAGCGACTACAACACAATCGAAACCCTGCGCTGTGAGGTGACGGTAAACATCGTAACCACAGGGGCCAGCTTCATAGACGAAATGCAGCTCGCTGCCCTTTGAAACCAACTTCCGGACAACCTTGTCGAGAGCGTCCAGGGTCCCGTCAATAGCACCGTAGCTGCGGACCTCACCGTCACGGCCCGCCTCAGCGATCGCAATTTCAATCGACGATTTGTGAATGTCAAGACCGACAAACATGCTAGACTTTTTCATGACCTGCCTCCTTGGTTTTGGCTCTGTGTTGGAATTTCTCACGAAAACCCAATATAACCCACGTTTGCAAGGGGCAGGTCTCTTTTTGTCTTCAGCTGTCAGCCATTATGTCTGCATTGCCAGATGGCGAAACACCTCAATCTTGACAAAAACACGATAAAGGTATATTTTCTATACCATGCGATTTGAATTCGACCCCAATAAAAGCCTCTCAAACTTCTCGAAACACGGGATTGATTTCGACGTCGCGCAGAACTTGTGGAACGATCCGGATCTGCTGGAGATACCAGCAAGAACAACCGATGAGCCGAGGTATCTTGTTATCGGTAAATTTGACAGTAAGCACTGGTCCGCAATTATCACCTATCGAGATAATGTGATTCGCCTCATCTCGGTCAGGCGTTCCCGACCAGAGGAGATTGAACTCTATGAAAGCTAAAGATTTTGATAAAAAGTTTGATGAAGGCCAAGCTATTATTGATGACCTCGATCTTTCCAGGGCGCGTCGTCCTGAGCATGAGCAAAAGCGGGTAAACGTTGATTTTCCCGTCTGGATGATCCACTCCCTTGATAAAGAAGCTCACCGGCTTGGCGTTCCCAGACAATCAATCATCAAATTATGGATAGCAGAAAAACTCGAAAAAGCCACCAGCTAATTCCCTGTTGGCTGCCACGAACTGTCCGGAAAATAAATCTTTATCAGAAGAGCCCTCGATATGGCAATCGGGGGCTTTTCGTGTGTTTTAAGTGGTGACTAATCGGACAATCAGCCTCCAGTCAAAAATTGAAAACAGAGGTCCTAACCCGTCCATGTCAGGATATTTGCAAAATGATTTGAAGGGAAATGCTGGTTGCGTTTGTCGCCAACCCAAAACCTCTAAAACTTAATTCGCCTTGAGAGATCCGGGGCTCACTTTCTAAGCTGTAAAAACTGCATGCTAATTCTTTAGGTGAATATTTAAAACTCTGTTAACATTCAGCGCAGAGGGGGTATGGAGGTGATAGCACAACGGAATATTGACTTTGGATGGTGCCCATGACTGATGTCCAAAAACAATACGATTTTTTGCTTCAAAATATGGCTCAAGGGGTATTCTTCCAAGAGCGCTCCGGTGCATTGATTGAGGTCAATCCCGCTGCGCTGGAGATGTTTGGGTTGACACGGGATCAGTTCCTAGGTCGAACGTCATTCCATCCAGACTGGCGAATTGTTAGGGAGGATGGGAGTGATCTGCCCCCGGCACAGCACCCATCAATGGTTGCTTTATCCACGGGAGAGAACGTATATAATTTCGTCGCAGGTGTCTACAACCCGCTTAGCAAAAGTTTTACCTGGCTGAACATTAACGCCACCCCGATGTTCCGGGATGGTGAAGAAAAACCTTATCAGACCTTTGTTACACTCCATGATATCTCTGAACAAATAAAGACAAAAAATATTTACCAATCCCGGCTGAATCTTCTTGAACTTTCTCAAACCCACGCCCTGGATGAACTCCTGGTCTTTACCCTTGACGAAGCAGAGAAACTGACTAGCAGCACTATCGGTTTCTACCATTTTTATGACTGTGAGACTCAGGATATTACTCTCAACGCTTGGTCAACTGGTACACCAGCACATTTTTGCAACGGTGTTCCACAAGAAGGACATTATCCACTGTAAAAAAGCTGGCGCCCGGGGTGATTGTATCAGAGATGGCAAACCGGTCGTTCACAATGACTACCCATCACAGTTGCATCGCAAGGGTCTGCCTGTGGCGCATGAGCAAATTGTTCGCGAGCTGGTCGTGCCTGTCAAGCGCAACGGTAAGGTTGTTGCGCTTTTAGGGGTTGGAAACAAGCCAGTCGACTACACAGAAGCGGATGTCAATACGGTGACGCTGTTTGCTGATATGGCCTGGGACATTGCGGAAAAAAAACTATCCGAACTCCATTTTCAGCGCACTGAGCAAATATTATCATCCTCTACAGATATAATGGCACTTCTGGACCGGCAATACACCTATGTCTGGGCAAACAAAGCATATCTGGAAAGCTTTGGTTTAATATCAGAGCAGTTGATTGGTCAATCGGTAGCGACGGTGTTTGGGGATGAAATTTTCAACAATGTCATTAAGCCTGCAGCAGATCGTTGCTTAAAGGGCGAAAAGATAAATTATCAGGAATGGTTTGATTTCCCCGCAACCGGTCATTGCTACATGGAGATTAATTACACCCCATACTTCGTTGAAGATACCCAGATAATGAGCTTCATTGTAAATGGTCGAAACATAACCAAGAATCACCAGACAGAAGACGCGCTCAGAGTACGACCTTACAATCGACCCATTGCTGGATGAAGCCGGGGCGATTGTCGGGACAACCTGTGCTTCTCTGGATATCACGGATCTCAAGTGGGCAGAAGCAACGTTACAGCAAAAAAACCAGGAGCTGGAGCAGTTTGTTTACAGTGTTTCCCATGACCTGAACAGTCCCCTGATCACCGTCAAGACCTATGCAGGTATGTTGCGACAAGATCTACTAACTGCTGACAAGCAGCAGATCAATAAAGGTTTGGACTATATCGACAAGGCCGCCGACAAGATGAAACAGCTCCTCGACGCCTTGTTACAATATTCGCGCATCGGCAGGATCGATGCTCCTGTCCAAACTCTGTCAGCGAGTCAATCAGTTGAAAACTGCTTAAGCACTCTGGCGGGCATTTTACAGCAACATCAGGTTCAAGTATCATCCAGTGAATTGACCCAGCAGTTACGTGGGGATTCTTTGCATTTTGAACAAATCTGGCAAAATCTGATCGAAAACGCTGTCAAATACAGTGGTGATCAATCGCATCCGCAGATTGAGATCGGAGCAATGCAGCAAGAACCGGATGATGTTTTTTATGTCCGAGACAACGGCATCGGTATCGAACCCAAACACAATGAGCGCATCTTCAATCTTTTTTCCCAGCTCAATCCGGGAAGTGAAGGCAGTGGTCTGGGGTTGGCCCTTGTCAAAAAGATCGTCTCGATCTACCAGGGTCGTATCTGGGTTGAATCGACGGTTGATGGAAGGGGCAGCTGCTTTATGTTTACCCTGCCAACAGCGGTGATCATTAACGAGACCACTACATGACAAAAAAGACAACCAAGAACCTATTGTACCGTCATATACAGCAATCACTCGGAACATCTTTGCACAGATATCCGTCAAGGGAAACCATCTTGGATTATGTTGTACATTGTTTTGAGATGCGAAAATCCCAGCTGATCAGCCTTTACTGAATGGCCTGGATTGCTAGAAAATTCCGCCCGAGTCGGCCAGCGGAATTTTCTTTTTTTTATGGTCGTCTGACCCTACCGGCCAATAGCCGTCCTGTTTGTCAGTACCAACGATTTATCGTGCGCAAGGTAATAAGATCGTATATACTATGTTAGTACTTTTACAAGGGAGTGCATTATGTCAAAAGAAGCTGTTTTCACGATGAAGCTGGAGCCGGAATTGCGCGCAGAATTCATGGCCGAGGCGGCCGGTGAAGATCGACCAGCGTCTCAGGTCATGCGCGAGTTGATGCGCGACTACATCGAACAACGCCGTCTGGCACGCGAATATGACGACTATCTCCGTCG